>JAMLGR010000016.1 GCA_023957775.1 Fimbriimonadaceae bacterium
AAAAACCGCTGTCCTACCATTAGACGATCCGGCAGATCGTAGGCGACATTGTACCGGGTGCGCCATCATGGGACATGTTGGTGCTTCCGCTCGCCCTGCTGGCGCTGTCGATGGTCTCCACGCCCAGACCCGCGCCCCTCATCCACTCGGTGACCGACATCGGCCACGAGTTCACGTTCTACTTCGATGGCCGGTTCGCGAGGCAGTATCTGCCCGGCGGCGTCGATGAGCGGAACTGGGGCACGCTGGCGCGGTGCGACCTGACGGGCGCGAACCTCCTCGTCCTCTCCTCGGGAGGGACCCCTTGCCCCTACACGCCCGACGACATCGCCAAAGTGCGCGGCTTCCTCGAGGTCGGTGGAGGCGTGGTCGTGCTGGGCGACTACGCGCGGTTCCGCCAGGAGACCGGCTACCGGCTCAACGAACTCGCCCGCGCGTTCGGCGCGGAGTTCGCGGACGTCGCGGCCTCGGGCACCCCCGTCGCCGATCCCGGGCTCCACGCGCGGGACGTGGTGCTGCGCGCCGGCAAGACCCTCCGCCTCGATGAGCCCGCCCGGTGGAAGGTCCTCCTGCGCGACGGCGCAGGCCACCCGCTCCTCGCCCGGCGGCCGGTCGGCAAAGGCCAACTGCTCCTCGCCGCGCGCGGCCTCGCGGGGCAGAAGCCCGACGCGTCCGACCCCATCAACGCCGAGTGGTGGACCCCGCTCCTCCAAGACCTCGCCAAGGGCAAGCCCGCCGACCCCGCGCAGCGCCCCCGCACGAGCTGGGCCGAGCACGCGGAAGAGCGCGACGGCATCACCCTCGAATACACCGATTACACCAAGCCCTACGCCGAGGACGTGTTCGCGATGTACCGCAAGATCCGGCCACTGCAGGAGAAACTCCTGGGCGTCCCGCCCGCCAAGGGCACGCTCGCCCGGTTCCTGCTGCTTCCCACCGACGGCGGGGGCTTCTCGTCGGGCGACCGCATCGGCATCGCCGTGTGGTGGGGCGGCTTCCCCGAAAAGCAGTACGGCATGGCCGAGCTCATCGGCCACGAGGCCACGCACTCATGGGTGCTCCCCTTCGCGGAACCCATGTGGAACGAGGGGCTTGCCACCTATGTCGGCATCCTGCTGGGCCGCGAACTCGGGCTCGAGGCCGACGCGGACGCCTCGCTCAACCAGTGGCTGGAGGGCGCGCGCAAACTCGATCCGAAGTTCGACGCGCTCGACCTCTTGGACGAGAAGGCGCCGCACGTCGTGCAGATGGCGAAACCCATGTGGATCTGGGAGCAGCTGCGGAAAGAGTGCCCGGACATCCTCGCGCGGTACTTCCGGGCCAAGCGGCGGCTCGCAGACCCCGCGCGGATCCAACGCTACACGGCCGACGACTGTGTGGCCGTGCTCTCCGCGGCGATCGGGCGCGACCTGTTCCCGTGGTTCCGCTCGCTGGGGGTGAACGTGGAGGCGCAGAGGGCTTCGATCGGGGGAGTTGCACGCAAGGAACGCTAAGGGCGCTATAGGGGAGGGGAGGGTTGCACGCTAAGAACGCAAAGATCGCTATGGGGGAGGGTTCACGCTGAGGCACAAACCACAAACCACAAACCACAAATCGAAGATCCCGCCGAAGGGCAATCGAAGATCGGGACCACGAAGCTACAATTCCCTCATGAATGCGACTGGGTCGGATCGGATGGAGCGGTTGGCGGGAGAACTTCGCGAGGCGGGGGTGGATGCGTTCTTGGCGTGGTCGCCGACGACGATGGGGTATCTGCAGGGGTTCTCCGAAGGCGCGGGGGAGCGCTTCCTCACCCTGGCACTGCGCGCCGATGGGACCGTCCGGCTGATCTGCCCGGCGCTCTCCGCCACCCAGGCCGCTCGCTCGGGCATCGCGGACATCCGGCCGTGGAAGGATGGCGAGGATCCCGTCGCCCACTTCAAACAGCTCGCCGACGATTGGAATCTCCGCTCGGCGATCATCGCCGTGGATGACGAGATGCCGGCGCACCTGCTGCTCACGATCCAAGCGGCTCTACCCGCGGCCCTCTTCAAGCCCGGCGCGGGGCTGGTCGCCAACCTCATGCGCGTGAAAACGCCCGAGGAGTTGGCGCTGCTCCACCAGGCGGGTGCCATCGCGGATCGCGCCTTCCCCGCAGGCGTCGCCGCGGTTCGGCCCGGCGCTACCGAGGCCCAGGTCGCCGATGCCCTGTTCGCCGAGATGCGGCGCCTGGGCGGGACGCCCACCTTCGCGATCGTGGCGACCGGCGCGAACGGCGCCGAACCCCACCACCTCAGCGACGCCACTCCCATCCAAGAGGGCGACGTGGTCGTTATGGACTTCGGGTGCGAAGTGGGCGGATATCAAAGTGATATCACACGGACCGTCGCGTGCGGCAAGGCGCCTGAGGAGGCGAAGAAGGTCTACGCGACCGTGCTCGCCGCGCACCACGCCGCCCGCAAGGCTATCGCCGCGGGTGTGGCATGCGGGACCGTCGATGCCGCCGCGCGCAAGGTCATCGAGGATGCGGGCTACGGCGAGTTCTTCGTGCACCGCACCGGCCACGGCCTCGGCACGCGCGTCCACGAGGAGCCCAACATCATCGGAGGCAGCGAGCAGCGGCTGGAACCCGGGCACTGCTTCAGCATCGAACCCGGCATCTACCTGCCCGGCCGGTTCGGCGTGCGCATCGAGAACATCGTGACGTGCACCGAGGCGGGCCACACCAGCTTCAACGAGGATCCCGCGGAGGAGCTTCGCGAAGTTTAGGGGAGTTGCACGCAAAGGCGCTGAGGCGCGGAGGGGTTGCACGCAAGGAACGCAAAGGGCGCAATGGGATGAGGGTTTCCACGCCCAACGCCTCACGCCTCACGCCTTCCGTCGCTTCATCAGCAGCGCGCCCACACCCAGGGTCACGGCCAGCACGCTGGCGGGTTCGGGGACGGCGTTCTTTGTATGCCCTACCGGGGTCGCCACGTAGAGGAGCGGGAGGATCGAGAGCGGGTTGAAGCTCGGCCCGGGCGGCACGATGTCTGCCGGGCTGGTGCCCGTCGTCTCCGTGGTCGTCGGCTGGGCAGGCGTCGGCAGGGGGTGGTCGGGAACCGGGCCGACCGTCGGCTCCATCTCCGGGTTCGGGCCGAAATCGGCGCTCGCCGGAATCTCGGGCGCCTCGAGCTCGCGCATGGTGACCCGGCGCCGCGGAAGGACCTCGGCGTCCATCACGTTCGGCGAGGTGGCGTCCGCGGGGCCCAGCGTCATTGGATTGCCGCAGTACAAACGCATCGCGGGCGTGCCGTCCAACTCGACGAGCAGCACGGAGCCCTTCCGAAGCTTCTGCATCGTCGCGTGGATCACACCCGTCTCGGGCACGCCGAACACGCGGTAGATGCCCGGCTTCTTCAGCTTGGCGAGACGCAAAGTGGAAAAGTACGATCGGATCTCGTCGTCGCTCATCGCGTAGTGCCGACGGAAACGGTCTCGGACCACGGGATCCGTGTCGAACTGGTGAATCAATGAACGCACCGACGTCACCTTCTCGTTGAGGAACGAATTGCGTTCCGGGCGCTGCCCGTAGCCCAAGGCCGCAACAAGGATCGCGGCGAACAAGAAAACGGCTTTCATTTCAATTCTCATCGCAACCACAACAAATCAACGGGAGCCCCTCAAAACTACCCCGTCGTTCCCGGTTCGTGCCATCCCGTTCTTTCGACTCCAGGCCAGGCGCCAATGTTCGGCCGCGCTACTCGTGCTCGTACGGGTCTTCGAGTTTTTGCCGGGCCCGCAACGCGCTCTCGATCAGCTCCAACGCGTCTTGCGCCGCCGCCTGCTCGGCTTCCTTCTTGGAACGCCCTCGCCCCTCGCCCATCACCTCGTCGTCGAACAACACCTGGACCGCGAACCGCTTCTCGTGCGAGCCGCCGGTCTCCTTCACGATGCGGTAGAGCGGCGTCTTGCGCCACGTGGCCTGCGCCGCCTCCTGGAGCTTGGACTTGTAGTCGTGCGGGTTGACGTCCCCGCCGCTGACCTGCTTGAGGTAGGACTGAAGCTGCTCGAGCACGAACCAGCGCGCCGCCTCGATGCCGGACTCCAAGTACACGCCCCCGATGATCGCCTCGAGCACGTCGGCGAGGATCGAAGGGCGCGACCGGCCGCCGGTGGACTCCTCGCTGGCGCTCAGCTCCAGATAGGCGTCCAAGCCGAGGCGGAAGGCGGTCTCGGCCAGAGGACCCTCCTGCACCACGCTGGACTTCGCCTTGCTGAGCATGCCCTGGTCCCAATCGGGGTGGTTCTCGTAGAGGTATTGGGCCACGATGAGTCCGAGCACCGAGTCCCCGAAGAACTCCAACCGCTCGTAGCTGTCGCGCACGCTGTTCTCGGCGGCCGAGCGGTGGCGCATCGCCAGGCGGAAGGTGTCGAGGCTCTTGAGGGGAATCGACTTGGGAATCATGATCGGAGTGCGAGCAAGCCCTCGGCGATGCGGGCGACGCCGCGGTTCAGGTCGTCGAGACTGGCCGCGTAGCTCAACCGCAGGTGGCCCGGCGCGTGGAACACCGTTCCCGGCACGGTCGCGACCCGGTAGGTGCAGAGCAACGTTTCCGCGAGCGCGAGATCGTCGGTGCATCGAGGGCCGAGCACGCTGCCAATGTCGACGAACGCATAGAACGCGCCGGGCGGGGTGAAGACCCGGGCGCCCTCGATCGCGCGCAACTGCACGAGCACGAGATCCCGCCGCCGACGGAACTCGTCCCGCATCGCGGCCACCGCGTCCTCGGGCATCTGCAGCGCCTGGAGCGCCCCCTTTTGGGCAAACGAGTTCGCGTTGCTCGTGACCTGGTCCTGGATCGCGGCCATCGTCGAGGCGAGCGCCTTCGGACCCGCGCAGTACCCCACCCTCCAGCCGGTCATCGCGTAGGATTTGCTGCACCCGTTGATCGTCACGGTCCGGTCCGCCACGTCCTGCCCGAGCGAGGCGATCGAAACGTGCTCGCCCTCGTACACCAGCTTTTCGTAGATCTCGTCCGAGAGGATCCACAGGTCGTGGCGCAGCGCGATCTGGGCGATCGCCTTCAACACCGCGCGGTCGTACACGGCCCCCGTCGGATTGCAGGGGGAGTTCAGCATGATCGCGCGCGTCTTGGGCGTCACCGCCGCGCGGATCTCTTCGGGATCGGGCACGAACCCGTTCTCCAATCGCGTCCGCACGACGACAGGGGTCGCGCCGGCCAAGACGACCTGGTCCGCGTAGGTGGGCCAGTACGGCGCCAGCAGCAGGACCTCGTCGCCGGGGCCGACCGTGGCCATCAGCGCGTTGAACAGGCACTGCTTGGCACCGGAGCTGACGACGACCTGGGCCGGTTCCACGGCCACGCCGTTCTCTCGTTTGAGCTTTGCCGCGACCGCTTCGCGCAGTTCGGGAATGCCCGGGGTGGGCGTGTAGCGGGTGAATCCCGCCCGGAGGGCGGCGATGCACGCCTCGACGATGGGGGGCGGCGTATCGAAATCGGGTTCGCCGGCGGCCAGGCTGATCACGTCCTCGCCGGCGGCGCGCATGGCCTTGGCTTTGGCCGTGATCGCCAACGTGGGGGAGGGTTGGAGATGTCCCGCCCGAGCGGAGAGGCGCGGCGTGTTCAACCCACCGAGTATACCGAGCGGGCCCGTTCGCCCCGTGGTCGCCGGGCGGCTTTGCTGGGCCATAATCGGCCCTTCGGTTCAGGAAGCGCATGACGATCGACACCGCCCCTTCGGCGCGCCGCGCGCCGGTCTCCTTGTTGGCCGTGCTGGGCGTGGCGGCGTTCGTCGTGCTGCTCGTGCGGATCGGCAGCGGCACGACGTTCATCGCGCCCGGAGACGTGCTTCGGGAGATCCTCCATGGGGACACCGGGGAGCGCATCAACGTGATCGTGTGGCGCATCCGCCTGCCCGAAGCGCTCACTTGCGTGCTCGTCGGGGCGATCCTCGGCATCGTGGGGTCGGCGTTCCAAGCCCTGTTCCGCAACCCGCTCGCCGATCCCTACATCGTGGGCGTCTCCTCGGGCTCCGCCGTGGGCGGCGCGCTGGCGTTGGTGCTCGGGATCGGGGTCGCTTGGGCCGGGCTGGGCATGATGGCGTGCGCGTTCGTCGGGGGCCTGCTCGCGCTGATCGCCGTGTTCCACCTCTCGCGCCGGCGCGGGGTCGTCGATGTGACGGCCCTCCTTCTGGCGGGCGTCGTGCTGGGCGCGCTTCTGTCCGCGGTGCTGATGCTCGTGCTTCTCGCTTCGGGCCGCGACACGAACCAGGTGCTTCGGTGGCTGATGGGGAGCACGAGCCCCGCTCACTGGAACCGCGTGGCGATCCTCGCGGCAGCGCTGGGCGGAGGAGGGTTCGCGCTCGTGCGCCAAACGAGGGCGCTGAACGCGTTTGCGGTCGAGGAGTCCAGCGCGCAGCGCCTGGGGGTCGATACGGAGCGGCTCAAGCGGACCGTGCTCCTGGCCGGCACGGCGATGACCGCCGTGGCCGTGGGCTCGGTGGGCATCATCGGCTTTCTGGGGCTCGTCTCGCCCCACATCGCGCGGCGCCTCACGGGCGTGGACTGGCGCTGGTCCATGCTGGCCTCGGGTCTGATCGGCGCGGCCCTTCTCGCCTCGGCGGATATCGTGGCGCGGCACGCCACGCCCGACGGCATTCCCGTCGGCATCGTCACGGCGCTGCTCGGCGCGCCGTTCCTCATCGTGCTGATGCGCCGCGCGTGAGCCCTACTTCGGGGCGTAAGGACGGCAGATCGGGTCCCCGATCACCACGTCCTTCCACTTGATCACGAGCGAGGCCGCGTAGAAGCTCTCCGCCAGCGTGAAGCCGCTCGTGTACCGATCGAAGAGGATGTCCGGCTTCGCCAAAGCGAACGTGAACGGCTCGCTGACGTACCCCTTCACTCCCGTCACGCCGTTCGCGATCAGGTCGGCGATCAGGCTCTGCCCGCCCGTCGTTGGGTGGAACGTGCGGCCGCTCGTGGAGACGAACGTCTCGGCGAGTGCGCCCGGCTTGAACTGGAGACTGCGGTACGCCTCGGGGTCGAACGCTCCGTCGTTGCTTCCCCAGCTCGCGTAGCCCGCGAGCCTCCGGGCCGGGGCGACGAACGTTTTGGTGGTTTCGACCTCGGCGTCGAAGTTCTTCGCCTTGAGAATCTCGCCCGCCCGCGCGAGGGTTTGCTGCATGTCGGCATAACCCGCCCCGTTGCGGTTCCCTGCCTCGTCGAAGAAGAACGGGCCCTTCTCCGGTTTCGCATCCACCGAGTTGTCGACGAGGCGCTTGCAGTCGGCGACCGTGTAGCCGTCCAACCGCGTGACGAGCACGAAGTCGTACTTCGCGCGGGAGAAGGAGTCGTTCTTGTTGAAGTAGGGGTTGAGGCTGCGCCGCACCTGGGCGCCTTCCGGCTTGTCGATCGGTTCGACGGGAAGGTCCATCGCCGCGATGTGTCCGTCGACCGAATAGCCGCCGTTGGAGTGGAGCCGGATCGGAATGCCCTTGGTGAGGAGCACGAAATCGATCGGGTTTTTGCTGTCGTAGATCTTGTCCTTGATGGGCTTGCGCAGCGCCTTCTCGAACTCGTCGTACTCCATGTTGTCCTGCGTCGAACACTTCACCCGCAGGACGTTCTCCTTGGGGATCTTCCGCTTGGCGATGTAGTAGCCGGCGACCTCGACGCTCTCGGGACTCGCCTCGTTCACGACGACGAGGACGCGGCGGGCGTCGTCGGCCACCACGGGGACCGCCGTCCAGTTGTCCGCGACGGGCGTCGGCGCGTGAGACGCGCATCCCGCCAGGCAGAGGGCGGCGCCCAGCAACACACTATTTGAACAAACGGCCACGAAACGGTTTCCTCCTTCGGCGCATGCGCATCATCGCGCGCGCTATCTCCTTGTACATCTTTGCACGGGCGGCCGTTCCCTTGACCAAGCCGAGCTTGCGCTCCTTGTGGGTGTTGCTGACGCCGCGAAGGACGACGCGGACGATCCTCGCGCGAGCGCGTTTCGCGTAGGTGTTGATCGTCACCTCGACGCCCATCCTCAAATCGCCGAGGAAAGGAATCGACTCGAACAAGGTTCGTTTCATGGCGCGTTGCCCGCTGATGTACGGGGAAATCCGCTGCGCGGTGTCGCTCCAAAACTTGCCGCCGCGGAACACGCCGATGCACATATCGCAATGGCCGTCGAGCAGCGGGCGCAGGATCTGGTCGATGTGTTCGCCGCGCAAACCGCGCAGATCGGCGTCCACAAAAACCAGCACGTCTGCCTGGGTGGCCGCCACGCCCGCCGACATCGCGCCGCCCTTGCCCATGTTGAAAGGAAGTTCGATCACCCGCACCCCGTCGAATCGGCGGGCGACCTCCGCGGTCCGGTCGCGGCTCGCATCGCTCACGACGATCACCTCGTCGGCAAGTTTCGAAGCCAGCGCCGCCCTCAGAACCGTGGTGATGCGCTGCTCTTCGTTGTATGCGGGAATGACGATTGCGACCATGGGTTGTCGGTTCAAAGACTATAACCGTTTCCACGGCCCCCACGTGCCGGTCGCGGGTCCTTCAGCGAAGGCTCTTTCCCTCGAGCCGATCGCGGATCTTGCCCTCCACGCGGGCGCCCGTTTCGTTCCATCCCTGGGCGAGTCGTCCCCTCAGGGAGCCTCGCGCTTCGAGGTACCGCAGGTTTTCGTGCGCGTGCTGCGGTTTCCACCGGCGTTTGTACGGCTCGTCTCCCCGAAGGAAGTCGAAACGCGTCACCCCGTGTTCGATCGCGCGCCGCACCGTGTGCGCCACCAACACGGTTCCCGGCGACATCGCGCTGTGGACCGGGTCGAATCCTGCCTGGTAGAAATAGCAGGTTTCCCCGAGACGCATCGCGTAGAGGGTGCCCACGGTCCGCCCCTCGAGTTCGAGAACCGAAAGCCAGATCCAGCCCTTGGCCGCCGCCAACGACGCCCAGTCGCGATGGAACCGCTGGATGCGTTGGCCGACGAACGCGCCCGGCAGCCCCCTCTTGCGCCACCGCATCCGATGCGTTTCGAAGAACGCGTCGAGTCCCTCGGCGATCTCGTCCGCCTCGAGCGTCCGGATCGACGCCCCACCGGCCGCGAACGCTGGCTTGTCCATTCGGCGCGCGTCGTAGCGAAGGCTCTTCGAGAGGGTTTGGAGGAACGCGTCGTAGGTGGAGGGCAGGTCCAGCACGAGGCAACGCGCCTGCGCCATCGCCGTGGACTCGGGCAAGGCCCGCGCGAGCACGCGGTCGTCGCGCACCTGGTGGAGGTCGATCAGGTCGATGCCGGGGACCGACCGAACGTGTTCGACCAGGTGCTCGGCCACCGCCTCCTCGTAGCCGGGTCGCGCGAGGGGGTGGAGGTAGTCCGACGGGCCCCCGCCCATCGCCCGCAGGGCCGTCCACGGCCCCGAGGTGCGCACGAGCGGCATGAGTCCAACGAGATGGGAGCCCTCGTGGAAGAGCGCGATGTGCGCCCGCTTCCCCCGGCCGTACTGGCTCCACCAGGACGACTGCCACTCCCACGTTTGGAAGGGCGTGGCCTCCGGCGAGTCCTCCGCCAGCGATCGCCAAGCTTCGCCAAGTTCGGCGGGCCAAAGGGGACTATCGCAAACGCGGATATGCATAACGCCCCCGATTCCCGATTCCCGATTCCCGATTCCCGATTCCCGATTCCCGTCTCCCGTCTCCCGTCTCCCGTCTCCCGTCTCCCGTCCCCTACGCCCGCGAGGCGGTTTGGGAAAAGGCGGCCACCTGTGCTGCGGCGAACTCGACCTGTTCGTTCGAGAGGTGCTGGTGGATCGGCAAACTCAGCACGCGCAGCGAGATGTCCTCCGTCACCGGGAGGCTGCCCTGACCGCCGCCGAACCGCCGATACGGCTCGTGGTAGTGAAGGGGGACGGGGTAGTAGATCATCGAATCCACCCCCTGCTCCTTCAGGTGGGCCTGGAGCGCGTCGCGGCGGTCGGTGAGGATGCTGAACTGGTGCCGCGTGTTGTTGTTGCCGGCGGCCGTGATCGGAAGGACGACCTCGGTGTCGGCCAACCGCTCGAAGTAGATCTCCGCCAGCTCGTTCCTGCGCGCGTTCCACACCCCCAGACGCGTGAGCTTGATGCGCAGGATGGCGGCTTGGATCTCGTCCATTCGGCTCGTGTAGCCGATGTGGTCGTAGTAGTACCGCTCGCGCCCCATGCCGTGGACCCGGATCGAGCGGCAGGCGGCGGCGATCGCGTCGTCGTCGGTGATGATCATCCCCGCGTCGCCCGCGGCGCCGAGGTTCTTGGTGACGTAGAAGCTGAAGCCCGCGGCAAGCCCGAAGTTGCCGGTCGCCAAGCCGTTGTGCGTGCAGCCGACCGCCTGGGCGGCGTCTTCGAGCACGAGGAGTTCGTGTCGTTTGGCGATGGCACCGATCGCCTCCACGTCGGCGAGCTGGCCGAACAGGTGGATCGGCAGGATCGCCTTCGTGCGGGGCGTGATCGCCGCTTCGATCTTCCCGGGATCGATGTTGAACGTGGCCGGGTCGATGTCCACGAACACGGGCGTCGCGCCGGTCTGGACGATCGTCTCGACGCTGGCCACGAAGGTGAAGGCCGTCGTGATCACCTCGTCGCCGGGGCCGATGCCCGCCGCGTCCATCATGATGCGGAGCGCGTCCGTGCCGCTGTTCACCGCGATCCCGTGCTTGACGCCGTGCATCGCCGCCAGCTCCTGCTCCAGCGCGTTGTGGTGCTTGCCCATCACATACGCGCCGCTCGAGACCACCTCGTGAACGGTGCGGTCCAGAGTCTCGCTCAGTTCGTCGTATTGCGCCTTGATGTCGTAGAAGGGAACTCTCAAATTCGGGGTCCTTATCTCCGGGGGGTTAGCTCCATTTTAGCCGAAGGCCCCACCCGACAAACGACAAACGAAGGACGATCAACGCCCCCCGAGTCCTCGATAGCTGCGCAGCGTGCGCGCCCCCGTTCCATCGGCGTTGCGGGTCTCGAGGCGCGCGGTGTCCTTGCCGGTCCACAAACCCGCCATCTGGGAGCCGTCGGGCGACCACGCGATGTGGGTGATCGCCTCCTTGCCTCCGCCGTGGGGTGACCGACCGACGATGGCGGACTCGGTGCCGGCCCGGTTCACGGTGTACACAAGGTCGTCGGGCCTCGGGGCGGGCGGCTGGGGCGCGTCCGCCGACGTCCACACGAGCATGCGCTCGAGCGTCGGGGAGAAGGAGACCCAGGCGACTTCGGCGGGGCCCGTGCGCGGATCGGGGTTGATCCCAGGCACGCGCTCCGGGAACGGGAGGCGCTGCGCCGAACGATTCACGAGATCAAAGGAGTAGAGAGTGAGCAGGATGTACTTGGGGTTTCGGCTGTGACGGGCCCACACCAGCCGTTGGCCTCCCGGATCGAGGGCGAGCCCCACCACATCGCCGGTGGTCGTGATCTTCTTGACCTCGCCGGCTTCCATCAGATACACGTCGGCGGCCTTGTCCACGCTGGCCACGAACGCAAGGCCCGAGTTGCGCGGAATCCACACGAGGTCGGGCATCACGTCTTCCGCCTTCTCAAGACCCGGCACCTTCGCCCGAAGGGTGATGGCCTTGGCGTCGAAGTCGTACCAGACGACGTCGGTCCCCGGCTCCCCTTTTGCAAAGGTAGCCAGCTTCCGCCCATCCGGGCCCCACGCGACGATCGGGCCCCCGTCGGGCACGACGAGTTGGGACTTGCCCGTCTGCGTGTCCAAGACCGCGACGCCTTCGTTGTTGGCGAACGCGATGCGCCTGCTGTCCGGCGCCCAGTTGGGGATCATGGTGGCCGTCGAGGAGACGTATTTGAACCCGCCGCCGTCGACATTGATAACCGCTAGCCGGGAGTCGTTGCCGAGCGGCCACGTGAACGCGAGCTGCTTGCCGTCGGGCGAATAATCCACCCCCGCGCACCCCACGAGAGTCCCTGCCAGAAGCAGAAACGCGGCCAATCGAGAGAGGGTTGTTGTTGTGGCAGCCATCAATAGGAGAACGGGTGGCGGAGGGGACGGGTTCCGCGTCAGGTGGTTTGCGGTTTGCGGTTTGCGGTTTGCGGTTTGTGGTTTGTGGTTTGTGGTTTGTGGTTTGCGGATAGGGAGAGGCACGCAGAGTCGCAGAGTCGCTGAGAAGAACCCCCTCGCCCCTCCGGGGGAGAGGGGGAAGGGGGTGAGGGGCTGTGAGCGAAGCGAACTGCACCCCTGCCAAACTCTCGCCATGCTTGAGTTCCCGTGGCCCGTGGTCTTGGCGAGTGCCTCGCCGCGGCGCCGGGAGTTGCTGGCACACCACCTGGCGGAGTTCGACACCGACCCCGCCGAGGTGGACGAGGACGCCCTGACGTGCGCGGACCCCTGGGAAACAGCGCGCTGCCTGGCGGACGCGAAGGCCGAGGTCGTGGCATCCCGCCACACTGAAGCCCTGGTGATCGCCGGCGATACCGTCGTCGCACTCGAGGAAGGTGGCGCGTGGGAGCAACTCGCCAAACCCGCCGACGTCGCGGACGCCCGCGCGATGCTCGCGCGATTGAGCGGCCGCGAGCACGTCGTGATCACGGCCGTGGCCTTGCGCTGGCCCGGCGGCCGGGACACGTTCGTCGAGACCTCGCGCGTGCGGTTTCGAGCCCTGGCCGCGGACGAAATCGAGGCCTACACAGCGACCGGCGAGCCCATGGACAAGGCGGGCGCCTACGCCATTCAAGGAGGCGCCGCCGCCTTCGCCGAGGTGGTCGAGGGAGAGATTTCCACGGTCATCGGCCTACCCATCGAGGAACTCCTCCAACGACTCTCTCGATCAACGACAAACGACAAACGACAAACGACAAACGATAATCGATAGACGATCACCGTCCCAGGAGGAACACGAGGCCGCGCTCCATCCGCTCGCGCCAGGCGGTCCAGTTGTGGCCCTCCGGCGTGGTGAACGTGGCGCAATCCACCCCCTTGGCCTTCAGCGCGGCGACCAGCGATGCGTTGGAGGCGGGGATCTGGGGCTCGAACGTCCCCCAATCGCAGAACACGCGCAGCCCCTTGGCGAGCTTGTCGACGGGCCACGACGGGTCCTTGCCTTCGACCCAGAACGCCCCCGACTGCGAGTGGATGCCTCCTGCCACGGCCTTGGGATAAGCGGCGGCCGTTCGCAGGGCGATCACGCCGCCCAGGCTCGCCCCACCGAGGAACACGTCTTGCGCGCGGGACGAGCAGGGCGCCCGTTTTCGAACCTCGGGAAGCAGCTCCTCCACCACGAACCGGCTGTACGGCTCGGAGTCGTGCCAGTACTCCTTGGCGCGGTCGGCGGGAGGCACCAAGACCAGCACGACGGTGCGGATCTTGCCCGCGTCGATCAGGTTCTTCACGATGTGCGGCGCCCTGGCCAGCGACTCGTAGGGCTCGCCGTCCGCGTAGACCAGGATCGGCAGTTCCTTCGGGGCGCCCGGAGGCACGAACATCACGACCTTGCGCCCGGGCACGAACTTGCTCTCGATCGAAAACTCGGTGCGCACCAGCGGCACCTTGGGGTCGGCGGCCAGGGCCGTGTGCGGGTAATCCGGTCCCTCCCAAACGCTGTTCTCGCCGCCCAGCCCGTTGGGAGCGCGAAGCGGGTTCTTGGGGTCGAGGGTCCATTTGCCGTCGACGATGAACTGGTACTCCGTGCGCCCGCTCGGGGGAAGCTCCACGAGGATCGACCACGTGGCGCCGTCCCGCGTCATGGGGCGCGGAGCGGCTCCCCAGCCGGTCAAATCTCCGACCCACGACACCGCCTTCGCGTCGGGGGCGTCGAGCGTGAAGGGAACGGCTGCAAGGAACAGCGAAACCAAGGCGCACAACATGCCCCAGTTTGCCCCATGGGCTAGATGCGGACGACGATCACCTCGCCGGGGCCGTGGACGCCGCGGATCAGGTGGCCGCCGATGTCCGCGGTTCGACTGGGGCCGGTGGCGATCACCGACGTGCGCGCGCTCATCCGCGCGATGCCCTCGGCCAACGTTGCGACGATCTGGGCCTGCGGGACGAGGATCACGTGCACAGGTGGCGCCAGAGCACCGAGCCTCGTCTTCGCCGGGCCGGATTCGAGCACGACGCTCCCCGTCTCTGCGATCGCGCACACCGCGAGCGAAACGCCGACGTTCGCCTCCCACACATCGTCGGTCGTGCTCGTCCACGGGCAACGCTCCGCCGCGTCCCCGTCCACCCACCAAGGCCCGGCAAGACGCTCGAGCTCCTTCAGCGAAGCGATCCGCCCTTGGAGCTTCTCCAACTGGGCTTGGAACCGCGCCCAGAGGGCCTCCGCATCCGAAGCGCCTTCCTGCTGAGACTCTCGAGGCGCCGCGTGCTCAACAGAGGGCTCCCTCTCCACCGACCGGGCAGGGGTGACGGGCGATCGGCTGTGCCACCACTTCCGAAACTCCCGACCCTCGCGCCGCGGGGGCTCGCGAAACTCCGACCAGGCCTTCAGCGGGCCGACCTTCGGGGCCATCGGCAGCAGGCGCAGGCCCGACCGCCACAGGGACGGATGCGTCGCGCCCGCAGCAAACGCCGCCCAGGAGTCGCCTTTGCTCTCGGCGCGAAGGCGCAGCAGCATTTCGGGAATCGGGATCTTGACCGGGCACACCTCTTCGCACGCGCCGCACAGCGAAGAGGCTTTGGCGAGGTGCCCGAACTGCTCCACGCCCTCCATCGCCGGCACCAACACCGCCCCAAGCGGACCGGGGTACACGTGCCCGTACGCGTGCCCCGACACTTGGCGGTACACCGGGCACACGTTCAGGCACGCCCCGCACCGGATGCACAGCAGGATCCGTTGGTAGGGACCTGCCAACACCTTCGAACGGCCGTTGTCCAGCAGCACGAGGTGCACCTCGCGCGGCCCGTCGGGCTCGTCCCCCCGCTTCGGGCCCGAAACGAAGTGCACGTAGGTCGTGATGGACTGGCCGGTCGCCGACGCGGCCAAAAGAGGAAGGAACAACGCGAGGTCTTCCTCGGTGGGCAGGATCTTCTCGATGCCCATCACGGCGATGTGCACGTCGGGCGCCGTGGTGGAAAGCCGGTTGTTGCCCTCGTTCTCCACCAGCGCGAGGCGGCCGGTCTCGGCGATGGCGAAGTTCACCCCGCTCACCCCGATCGCGGCCGAGCGAAACTTCCCGCGCAGGTGCGCCCGGGCCTGCTTGGTGAGCGCCTCGGGGTCCTCGGTGTACTCGCCCAGACCCTCGCGCGCGAACGACCGCGCCACATCCTCCTTGGTCTTGTGGATGATCGGCGCGACGATATGGCTGGGATGGTCGTGGTCGATCTGGACCACGAACTCGCCCAGGTCGGTCTCCACAGGTTCGAATCCCGCCTCTTCGAGCGCCGCGTTGAGCCCGATCTCCTCGGTGGCCATCGATTTGGCTTTGGCGACCACCCCGCCCGCAGGGCTGGCCGCGCGGCAGATCTCGATGACGAGCCGCCTCGCCTCGGCCGCATCCTGCGCGTGGTGCACCCGGATGCCGCTGGCGATGCACGCCGCTTCGAGCTGCTCCAACAGGTCCGGGAGGTGGTCCAGCACGCCCTGTTTGATTTCGGCGGCCCTGGTTCGGGCCGCTTCGGGGTCGTCGAAGACGCTGGGCAGCGCGCCGACGCGCGCGGCGGTGTAGTGCGCCGCGGACTTGCCGACGGCCCGCCGCGTGGAGGTGGGCATCTCCGCCGAGGCTTCCACGATGGGGGGGCGCTTCACTGGGGAACCGCCTCCGCAAGGATCTGGGCGACGTGCTGCGTGCGCATCGCCAGCCCGTGGCGCTCGATCAGCCCCCGCAGGTGCAACAGACAGCCCATGTCGCCGCTTACCACCGTGTCGGCTCCCGAGGCGAGCAGGTGCTCGAGCTTCTCCATTCCGATACCCGCGCTGATGGGGCCGTGCGTGGCGGCAAACGCCCCGCCGAACCCGCAGCACTGCTCGACCTGCGCGAACGGGAGCATCTGCAGGCCGGGCACCGTGGAGAGCAGCTGCTCGTGGAGATCGCCCAGGTGCAGCCCGCGCCCGTGGCACGCGCGGTGGAACGCGATGCTGCGTTCCATCGCCGGCCCCGGCGACGGGGGCCAAGCCGTCACGCCAAGCTCCCGAACGAGGAACTCGACCAGCTCGAAAGTCGAGGGTGTCGATTCCCCGGGGAGGAGCATCGCGTAACCCTCGCGCATCATCGCCGTGCAGGAGGACGAAGGCGCGACGACAGGCACGTCCCCCTGGAAGAGCGCGGCCGTGCGCCGCGCGACCGTGCGCGCCGCGTCCCAATCGCCCGAGTTGAAGGGAGGCTGCCCGCAACACGTCTGGGCGTCGAGGAATTCCACGTCGCACCCCGCGGCCTCGAGCACGCGCACGGCGGCGATCCCCACCTCTCCGGCGAAGGCGTCGCACAAGCACGTAAGCATCAAACGAACTAGCATTTCTTTGGCAACGACAAACGACTCTCAGCTTCTCGGCCTGTGGTGCGTCATCTCCGTACTGGCTGCCAGGCACTCGGCCAGCTCGCTGGTGTCGGAGAAGAAGCCTTTGGCGAGGAACTGGGTGGCGAGGTTGCCGAGCACCGTCGCCTCGGCCGGCCCGGCCGAAACGGTGCACCCGGTGGCGTTGGTCAGCGCGTGGCAGAACGCCGCGCTGGACGAGCCGCCCCCGCTGGCGCGAATCTGGTTGAACCGCCGTCCGGTCGCCTGCTCCAGTTCGTGCAGTTGCTGGGCCGTCGTCTCGACCAGGCTCATCAAAGCGAGCCCCGCCCACGCCTGCGGGGTCGCGGGCGCGCCCTCGATGCGCTCGCGAATGGCCTCGAGCATCGACGGCGGGTTGAAGTACGCGGGGTCCAACACGTCGATGCGCTGGGGAAGGCTTCGGTCCGCTCGCGCCAGCCAGTCGGGCACCGTCCCCTCCACGCCCAACTCCTCGTGAAGCCGGTTGATGATGTAGAAGCCGGGGATGTTCTTGAGGAAGCGCACCCGTCCGTCCGCCGCGCGCTCGTTCGAGAAGTTCCCGGCAGCCGCCGCATGATCCACGAGAGGATGGTCGAGCACCGTTCCCAACAGCGACCACGTGCCGACGTTCAAGAACGCCTGCTCCTCGGAGAGCGCGCCCAATCCGCACACAGCGGATGCGGTGTCGTGGCCCGCCACCCGCGCGACGGTGACCGTCTCGGTTGCCCGTCCGATCAGTGCGCCCGGGAGCGAGGGCTGCCGATCGGGGACGGGCCAGCCCGCGATCTCGAACGCCTCGGCGCTCCATCGGCCGTCGAGGCCGAGCAGTTGGGTCGTCGACGCGTGGGTGATCTCGGAGCCCGGCAGCCCACCGAGCAGGTACGCGAACAGATCGGGAAGCAAAAGCCACGTCGCCCGGTCGGGGAGCGTGGGGTCCTCCTGGCGCCGCGCCATCAGTTGGACGAGCGTGTTGAACGGTTGCTTCTGGATGCCGGTGAGGGCATAGAGGCGATCCTGCTCGGAGTCGAGCTGCGCGAGCGCACGCTCGTGCGACCGGTCGCGGTAGCAGACCGGGGCGGCCAGCAGGTCGCCGGTGGGCCCCAGGAACCCGTGGTCGACCCCCCACGAGTCGATGCCGACGCTCGCGGTGGCGAACTTGGCGTCCGCATACTGCACGGCCTCCCGGCACAGCGCCAGGAGCGTGTCCATGTCCCACTCGAGGCGCCCGTCGCGCTCGATCGGCGCGTGCGGCACCTGGCGCACGATTTCGAACTCGATGCGGCCGTCGACGAGCCAGCCGGCGGCATAGCGCGCCGAGGTGGCGCCGAGGTCGATCGCGACCGCGCCCGCGTTACCGGAGGAATCCCTCACGAATGCCTCCGTCCACGGGGATCACGGCGCCGGTGGTGCGGCTGGAGCGCGCCTCGCTGGCAAGCCAAACGATGGCCTGGGCGACGTCGTCTGCGGAGACTTCGACGTGCAGCAGCGTGCGGTTGCGGTAGTACTCCTGCAGGCCGTCCGGCGGGATGCCGAGCGCGGCGGCGGTTTCGGTCTTCCACTGGTCGTTCCAGATGCCCGAACCCTGAAGCACCGCGTCGGGGTTCACCGCGTTGCACCGGATGCCGTGCTTCGCCAGATCGTTGGCGGCGGTGCGCATCAGGTGCAGCTCGAACGCCTTGGCCGCCGAGTAGATCGCGGCGTTCGAACCCGTGGCCACCGCGTTCTTCGACGCGACGAACACGACCGATCCGCCGGTGCCTTGGCGCACCATGATCCGGGTGGCGGCACGCGCCGTTTCGAAGTACGCGCGCATCAGCAGGTCGCTGAGGAACGCGTAGTCCTCGTCGGAGGTGTCGAGCAGGGTGCCACGTCGGGCGTTGCCGGCGCTCACCACCGCCACGTCCACGCCGCCGAACTGGAGGATGGCCTCCTCGAAGGCCGCGCGCAAGGCGTCGGCGCTGGTGACGTCGCAGCGAACCGCGATCGCCCCGTCGATCTCGGCGACCGTCTCCTTCAGCTTCTCCTCGTTCAGGTCGAGCGCCACGACGCACGCGCCGAGCGAGGCCAGGCGCATCGCGGTGGCCCGTCCGATGCCTTGGGCGGCGCCGGTGACCACGGCCACCTGGCGGCTGAACTCCTTCTCCGGAGGCATGCGCTTCAGCTTCGCCTCCTCGAGGAGCCAGTACTCGATGTCGAACGCCTCCTGCTCGGGAAGGGCCGTGTACTTCGAAACACCCTCCGCGCCCCGCATGACCTCGATCGCCCGCTGGTAGAACTCGCAGGTGACCTGGGCCTCCTTCTTGTTCTTGCCGAACGCGATCATCCCGAGTCCGGGGACGAGGATCACCGACGGGTTGGGATTGCGGATGGCCGGCGAGTTCGACCGCTTGCAGCGCTCGTAGTAGGCGGCGTACTCGGCGCGGTACGCCTCGAACGCCTGCTCCAAGGCCGCGTCGTCCGTGTCGCCCCCGAGGACCAACGGCCGGATCTTGGTGCGTAGAAAGTGGTCGGGACAGCTCGTGCCGAGCGCTGCCAGCCGCGGCATCGCCTCGCGGGCGAGGAAGTCCAGGGTCGCGTCGCTTGTGTCGATCTCCGCGATCAGGCGCTTGCCCTCGTGCGCCGCGAGCCCCCTGAGCTTGGGCACGAGCGCCACGAGCGCTTCCCGGGCATCGTCTCGGCGAGCCGGACGGACGATCGGGCCGAAGGGCTCGGCCTTGGACCGGCTTTCGAGGAATTCGGCGGCCTGGTTGATGAGCTTGAGGGAAAGGGCGTAACACGCCTCCGCGGTGTCCGCCCAGCAGATGAGTCCGTGCGAGCCCATCACGGCGCCGTCGAGATCCGGGTGCGCCTCGATGAGGTCGCGGAGCATGAGTCCCAGCTCGAAGCCGGGGCGCTTCCACGGCAGGTATCCGATCCGGCCGCCGAACGCCTCGCGCGTGAGGGCTTCCGAGTCTTCCGCCGCGGCGATGGCGATCACCGAATCCGGGTGCAGATGGTCGACGTGGGCCTTGGGGACGAACGCGTGCAACGGGGTGTCGATGCTGCACGCCGTGGGATTGAGGTTGAAGTTGCAAAGGGGGTAGAGGGCGACGATCGCGTCCTCGGCCAGGCCCTCCCGGTACCGCTTCTCAAAGGCGAGCACGGGGTCCAGGTAGAGGCTGGCGAGCCCGGCCCTGCGCATCGTGCCCAGGTCCCCGCCCGAGCCTTTGACCCACAGCACGCGGACGTCCTCGCCCGTGAGCGGATCGGTTTCCGTCACCTTGACGCTCGTGTTCCCACCGCCGTAGTTCGTGATCCTCGGGTCCGAACCCAAGAGGTTCGAGCGGTAGACGAGCCTTTCGACCTCGTTCATGGCGGCGGCTTGGGCGGCATCCCACTTCGACTGCAGAGCTCCCGTTGCGGCGGCTGCGCTCATCGCGGCAGCCCCGGGTACATCTCGCGGTTCAGTCCGAATGCGTCCACTTTCCACTCGTCTCCTACTTTCACCATGGGAATCTCATACTTCTCGCCGTACGTGCTGTCCAAGTCGGCGTTTCGAAACACGTGGAGGCTGACCGACGCGTTCTTGTCGTCCGCCTGCTTGGAGTTCAGGATCCGGTACGCGAAGCGGTAGTGCAGGCCCGCGACGTTGACCGCGAACTCCCACTCCTTGCGCATCTCCGCCTCGTCGCGCCCGGGGGCGTAGGAGACGCGCATCAGCTCGTCCACATCGCCTTTGCCCAAGGCCGTCATGAACTCGGCCGCAACGCCGGAAGGCGTGCTCGAGGACTGCATGAGCAAGAAGGCGAGAACCAGGATGGAGGCCACTCCAAGAATCAGCAGCGGGCTTACGCGGCCAGCGGTCTTCATACGTGGCCTCATTGTAGCCTCTGGACGCCGGGTTCGAGGTGCCGGGCGGGCCCGCTCCTACAATCCGAGTGCGCGGAAATTCGCCAGCGTCCGGGTCGCGTTGATCTTCCAATGGTTGTCCGACGGGGGCTTTTGAACGAGCCAGACCGTGACGAGAATGCCCAGCCGCGGGATGCGGTACCGCACCTCGGCCGTGACGGACCGACCGTCCAAACCCATCCGGCCCAACTCGAACGTTCCGCCGGCCTTGGCGATCAGATAGACCTTTTCGCGAAGCGAGAGGACGGCCGGGTCTCCGACGTCCTCGGACGTCACCTGCTGCAGCTCGGCGAGGTCGCCGCTCAGCGTCGCGACGTGGAATCGCCGGATGGCACTTTCGGGTCCGTAGTACTGGAGGACCCAGAAGACGGAGAGGGTCAGCACCGCCAGCAGGCCGGAGGCGATCCACGCATCGGCGCCGCGAATACTGGGCTTCATGGGCCGAGTCTACCGTTCACTGAACGCGCGCCCCGCTTGCGCGTCTTTCCTGGCATAGAATGAGTGGGGTGACCGTCCTTGAGTGAAAAACTGTCCCGAAGAGACCTGATGAAGCGCGGCGGCGTGATCGCCGTCGGATTGACCGCGCCGCGGTGGCTTTCCACCATCGCCCACGCCGACGTCATGCGGATGGCGAAGGGCGGCGTGCCCGCGAAGGACACGGTCCTCGTCGTGTGCCAGCTCTCGGGGGGGAACGACGGCCTGAACACGGTGGTCCCCTACGCCGACAAGACGTACTACGATCTGCGCCCGACCCTGGGGATCCCCGAGGACAAGGTGCTCAAGCTGTCGGACGCCATGGGCTTCCACCCCGGTCTCGAGGGATTGGCCGAACTCTACAAGGAAGGCAAAGTCGCCGTCATCCAGAACGTGGGCTACCCCCGGCCGAACCGCTCGCACTTCAAGAGCATGGAGATCTGGCAGACCGCCAGCCCGACGACCACCGTGCGCAACGGATGGATCGGCCGGTACTTCGACCAGCAGGCCGCCAGCGGGCCGCTGAATCCCGTGGTCGCGCTCGGCCTCTCGACGGACAAGCCCCTGGCCTTGAACGCGAAGGTCGCGAGCATCCCGTGCTTCGCCAGCCTGGCGGACATCCAGTCGATGGTCGGCGACCCCGATGTGGAGCGGATGTTGCGCCAGATCCAGGGACCGGACGCGCCTCCAGGATCGGATCAGCGCATCGTGCAGCAGGCGAGCAAGACCGCTCTCGATGCGATGGCGGTGCTCAGCAAGCAGCTCCAGGGTTACGCCCCGAAGCAGACCTACGCGAACGACCCGTTCGGGCAGGGGTTCAAGCAGATCGCGCAGCTCGTCGCGACGTCTCCTGCGACCCGGGTGGTCTACTTCAGCGCCGGTGGATTCGACACGCATGCCAAGCAAGCGGAGACGCAGGAGCGGCTGCTCACGGGGTTCGGGAACGCGATCCGGTCGTTCCAGCGCGAAATGGAAGCCGTGGGCAAGGCGGACAAGGTCATCGTGCTCGTGTTCTCCGAGTTCGGGCGCCGAAGTTTCGAGAACGCGAGCGGCGGCACCGACCACGGTGCGGCGGCGCCGATGTTCTTGATCGGCAAGAACGTGAAGGGCGGCCTGCACGGCTCGAAGCCCAACCTCGAGGATTTGGCCGACGGCGATCTGAAGTTCAGCATCGACTTCCGGCAAGCCTACGCAACGACGCTCGATCAGTGGATGGGAGGGGATTCGGAGCTGGTGCTGGGAGAGAAGTTCGCGCCACTCGGGGTTTTCTGAGGCGCTGAGGTGGATGTCACGCAAAGAACGCAAAGGACGCTATGAGGGGGGATTTCACGCAGAGTCGCAGAGTCGCTGAGGGTTTCACGCAAAGGGCGCCATGAACGATATGAGGGGATTCTCACGCAAAGGGCGCAAAGAACGCCATGAAGAGAGGCCCCTCTGAATCCAAGCCTCCTCAGCGCCTTTGCGCCTCCGCGTGAAATCCCCCCTCACAGCGTCCTTTGCGTTCTTTGCGGCCTTTGCGGCCTTTGCGTGAGAATCACCTTCAAGGCGTTCTTTGCGTGAATCCCCCCCCCTCCCTGAGCGTGCGCCGCTCCGCCAGCTCGTAGCGTGCGCCCGCCTTCAGCTCCTCATAGTCCGGCCCCTCGGCGGGCCCCGGCTTGCGGCGGTCGTAGACAAACACGTGGCCGCGGCCGACGACTTCGGCCACGGAGCCTCGCACCACGAGCGCGGTGGCCTCGTCGATCCCGATGCCCAGCACCTGGGGGTACGCCTTCATCAGCGTGGTCATATCTTTGTGGCGGCTTCGCTGCGTGAAGTGTTGGTCCACGGCACACCCCGGCAAGAACCCGAGGCCGCGCTCGTAGCCGGGGGCGATGATATTGGTGTTGCCAAGCGGATCGCCGCGCGGCATGAACTGCGTTTGGATCGACGCGCCGGCGGAGGAGCCGCCGATCGCGCCCCCGCGGGCCAGCACGTCCAACATCAGCCTGTGCGCCTCCGTGTCGAGGTACGAGTCCACGAAGTTCCATTGGCGGCCGCCGCCGAACCAGATGCCTTTGGCACGGCGTAGCTTGTCGAGGATCGTCGGGTCGGTGTCGGCCTTGGACCGATCCTTGGTATGGATCCAGGTGACGTCCTTGGCACCCGCGCGGCGGAGAACGCCGACGAACGCGGGCTCGGGGATCGTCTCGGCAAACTCGCATGGCACGAACACGATCGGCGCATCGGCCCCCCCCGCGGCCTCGATGAACTGTTCGAGGAGCCCGTCCGGCATGCCTCCGCCTCCCACGATGAACAGCGTGCCGCGAGGAACGTTCGGCCGGGGCATTACCGCCGGAGGGAAGGGGGGAAGGGTGCGCTCGATGGCACGGCGGCGGAGGGCGATCCAGTCCGCTTTCGCACCGGCGGGGAGGGGCTCGACGGACGCCTTGCCGCCCGGTCCCGCCGCGAACGCGATGCCCAACGTCTCGCTCGCAGTCAGTGTGCGGCCGTCGAGTTGCACCGCCGCCCCCTTGGGGACACCCACGGCGAAGCGGCCGGGGGCGGCCGCCGCGTGCAGCGCGCTTTCGTCGCCGTTCCACCGCGTCACCCAGGCGGCGCCTTCGGCGAGCGAGCCGCCAATGGCCAGGTCGAGCCCACCGCCCACCACGGTGCCGCCCGCCTTGGCTTGGGAAATGCGTGCGTACGCGTCCGGCAACAGCGCGGTACCAGGCTCGATCCACACCCCGCGGAACGCGGCGAGGTCGGGCCGCCCCTCGGCCCGCGTGGCTCCCACGTCCGACCACGGCTTGTCAAGTGCCGGGGCGGACGTGTATACGAGCAACTTGGCGCCGGGACCGCACCGGGCGAGGAACGCCTCCCGAGCCCCGGCCCCCTCCCCCAGCACCAGCGCACCGTTGACAATCGGCTGCGGCCACTGCGGCCGGTCGGAGGGTTGGCTGGCGAACGCAGCGACGGCGATAAGGAGAAGCCCAACAAAGCGGCGCATAGAAGCAGGGTAACCGAAAACCCTTGGGAGTGCGCGAACTTGCGCGTCGCCCCCGCTTGGGAGTGCGCGAGCTTGCTCGTCGCCCTCAATCCGAGCGGCTTGCTGCGAGTCTGGATGCCGGACAAGTCCGGCATAGGCCAAGGCGACGAGCAAGCTCGCGCACTCCCAAGCGGGGGCGACGAGCAAGCTCGCGCACTCCCAGGGGTTAGTTACTTGGCCTTGACCGGGATCTTCGCCGTCAGCAACTGACCTCGGGCGGCGACGGTGACCTCCACGGTCCCCTCCGCGGTGGCGCGCAGGAGGCCGCCTTGGTCGATCCAGCCCGCGCCCTGGGCGCCCCAGAGCACGTCCACGTTCGGGATCGGCTCCCCGTCGGCGCCGAACACTTTGAGCACCGCCGTCTCTTGCGGCGCAAGCCCCACCGGGGCGGCCAAACGGAGTTGACGCGTGTCGGCCAGCGGGGGTTGGCCGAAGAAGAGAACGCCGTTGGCGACCGCCCGCTCCCGGCCGTCGCTCGGTCGGTTGAGCGTGACGCCCAGCACGTGCATCGTCGAGCTCCCTCCGCCGTCGAGGTTCACCGCGTCCACGCATCCGAGGCCCTTGAGGATCGACGCCAGCTCCGGCAGCGTCGCACCGACGCTCATCGACTGCCGGCCGTCGATCGCCACGAACCACAGATCGCCTTCCGGCGTGCGCCCCACCGCCGATCGGGGGTGCCGGTTGTTGGTGAACGCCTTCGTGAACCCCTCCACCTCGTTCTCGATCGTCGTCTTCCCGTCGCGGATCAGCACCGGACCGCCGCCGACGGCGTTCGGGTACTTGGTCCAGTCGAACCCCTCGACCCGCCACTTGAGCGTCACGCGTGCGCCGGGCTCCAGGGTCTGGAGCAGCGCCATCTTCGGTCCCGTCGCCGCGAGCACCATCGTGCCCGGCGACACCGCCGCCGTGCCGCCCGCATGCTTCGACCGAACCGTCCCGGTCGCCTCCCCCGAGGGGGTCAGCGTGCCGCGCTTGAGATCGAGCACGAGTTCGACCGACGGGTCCTTCGTGACGGCAAAGCCCGCAGACTCGCTGAACAGGCAGATGTCGTTGAGCCCGCACTCCTGGTTGAACCCATCGATGGGGATGGGCGGGCCGTTGTCCGGATCCAACTCCATCGAACTGGTCGCGCGTCCAAACGTGGCGCCCGTGGGACCCCAAGCGAACACGGTGCGTTCGGGGTGTGGAAGGCTCAGCAGCTCGCCGTTGCGAACCATCAGGCCCAGCGGGTCGCCCGAAGGGGGGAAGAAGTCCGCGTTGATCCCCGCCAGCGCGCCCGAACGGCGCACGAGATCGCCGATGGTTTCGCGTCCCTTGAACTCCGACTCGGAGTAGACCTGCAGTTCGCCCACCTCGCTCGAGGCTTTCACGGCCGGCGTGGCGATGCTGAAGCGCAGCGCGTGCACGATGCGCGGGAGCGAGGCGTCGACTTCCATGCGGTACACGAGCCCGGGGGCGAGCGGTTTCTCCCACACCTGCGCGTGCGCCGCCGCGGCGGCCAGCGCCACGAGCAGCAGTGTCTTCAGGCGCATGGCGACTCCAGGTACTCCAAGGTGCCGGCATCGGCGTCGAGCCGGGCCCGGACGCCGAGCGGCAGCGTCATCATCTGCGGCACGTGGCCGAAGGGAAAGTCGATCACCAGCGGAATGCCCAGCGGCGCCAACCGGTCGCGCACGATCTCGCGCCACGGCTTGCCGCCGATTCCCTCGTCGCGGCGATCGTCGGTGCGGGTCATCTCCCCCACCACGATCCCCGCGCACCGGTCCAGCGTGCCGCTGGCCCGCAGGTGGGTCAGCATCGCATCGACGCGGTGCGGGTTCTCATCGACGTCCTCGATCACCACGATCTTTCCTTCGGCATCGAGCGCCTCCGGGGTTCCCAAGCTGTCGGTGAGCAGGCAAAGGCACCCGCCGACCACGATGCCCTCGCCGACGCCGCCCACGACGGAGGACGAACGGGGCGCATCGGGGTGAACCGTGTTCTCGCCGCGCCAGCCCGCGAGGAACGATGCGTGCACCCAGGGTTCGCGCACTGTGCTCAGGGTGAGGGCCATCGGTGCGTGCAGCGTCGGCATCCCGCGCCGGTTCAGGGCGAGGTGGAGCGTCGTGATGTCGCTGAAGCCCGCGAAGAGTTTGCCGGACCGGGCGATGCGGTCGAGATCGAGCAGGGGAAGGATGCGCGCGCAACCGTACCCACCGCGCGAACAGTAGACCCCATGGACCTGGGGGTCGTCGAACGCGTCCTGGAGGTCTCGCGCGCGGTCCTCGTCGCTTCCCGCGAGGTAGTCGTCCCGGTCCAGGGTGTGGGGAGCGAGGTCGACGCGGTACCCGGCGTCTTCGAGGAGGCGCGTGGCGTTCGCGAGTTTCTCCGCGGCGAGGGGCGAGGCGGGGGACACGATTCGAATCGTATCCCCCGGTTGCAGGGCGCGCGGCTTCAGTGCGGACATGGCGTCGGTGGTTGAGTGATTCCCGATTCCCGATTCCCGGCACCTTACTCGGCCGGGGCGATCACCACACGGCGATTGGGCTCCTCACCTTCGCTGTAGGTGGTGATGCCTTCGATTTCGGAGAGGGCCTTGTGCACGATGCGCCGCTCGAAGGCGGGCAACGCGTCGAGGACCGCTTCCTCGCCGCGTGCGAGCACCTGTTCGGCGATCTTGGTGGCGAGTCCGGTCAGCGCCTCTTCGCGCTTGGTCCGGTAGTTGGCGCCGTCGAGCACGATGCGGACGCCGTTGTCGAACTTGCGCGAGGCGATGATGTTGGCGAGATACTGCGAGGCGTTGAGCACTTCGCCGTGCTTGCCGATGAGGTGGCCGACGTCGCGGCCGTCCAGTTCGATGTTCACGTAGCGGCCCTGGAGTCCGGCGACCTTGGCCGTGATCTCGAGGTCCGCCGAGGCGAGCATCTCTTCGACCAGGGCGAGCATGGCCTTGCCGTCTTTGGCGGTGGCCACGGCTTCGGCGCGGTCCTGCTCGTCCGCGGGCTTGTCGGCCTCGCTCTTGGCCTCGGCGCGCGGCGCGCCTTGCGCGCGGGCTTTTCGGCCGCGGGTTCGGGCTCGGCGGCGGCCTCTTCGACGGGCTCTTCCACCTTCTTGGTGCGCGTGCGGCGCGCTTTGGGCTTCTCGGCTTCCGCGGGCGGCTCGGCGTCCACCACGGCGGTGGCGGCCTCCTTCACGGCGGCGGCTTCGGCGCGGATGCGTACTTGGCCGCGCCCAAACAGGCCTTTGGACTCGTCGAGGACGGTCACTTGCAGCGTGTCCTCGGCGACGCCCAGTTGTTCGGCGGCGATCTTGCGGGCCTCGGCGAGCGAGGCGGCGGTGGTTTCGACGGTGTTGTTGGCCATCACTTCTTTTTCTTCTTGGGTTTGTGCATGCGGGGCGTGCCGGTTTTCCCGGTGGACCCATTCATTGATCCGTTCGTCGCCTGGGTCGGGTAGACGCCCCCTCCCGGAGCGTTGACCTTGACCAGTGCGGGAAGCGGAAGACGGTAGGCGCGCAGGCTTTGCGCGGTGGCGAGCACGTTCGTGCCTATCCAGTAAAGCACGAATGCCGCCGGTACGGGGAAGACCCCCGTGAACATGAACACGGTGAACATCACGGACATCGCCACGCCGATCATCCGCTGCTGCTTCACGTTGGAGGGGTCCGAGACCGGCGTGAGCAGCGTGGTGGAGAGCATCGAGATGCCGTACACGATGATCAGCAGGTTGTCCTTCTCGCCCAAATTGTGGGCGAAGAACGAGCCGAGGCCCGAGTCGGGCTGGATCCAGAGGAACGTGCCCTTCTGGAATTCGTAGCGGTAGTGCAGCATGCACTGGTACACGAGCAGGAAGAGGGGCATCTGCAGCAGCGCGGGGAGGCAGCCGGCCATGGGGTTGATGCCGTACTCCTTGTACAGCTCCATCACCTTGACGTTGAGCTCCTGCGGGTTCGTGTACTTCTTCTTCAGCTCGGCCGTGAGCGGCTGGAGCTGGGACATCTGGCGCGACCACATGTACTGCTTCTGCGCCATGGGCCAGATGATCGCGCGGACGACCAAGGCGAGCAGCAACGCGGCGAACGCGTAGCTGAAGCCGGGCTGGGCGCCGGTGAGGTTCACCAGGAAGTCGATGAGTTGGAACCCCGGCACGAGCCCCCACACGAGGGTCGTGCGCCCGAGGTGGGTCATGTTGACGTTGATGTCGTCGAGCAGGGCTTTGGGGGAGACTTCGGTGCGCGGGAAATCCTTGTGCGGCGGGACTTGGAACGAGGTGGTCCACAGCCCGTTCTCCTCAAGCTGGTGCTGCTGGCTCTGGAACGTCATGAACGCCTGGTTCATGCGGTTGAAGTCCTTGCGCTGCATCGCGGCTTTGAACTGCGTGTGCGCGACGAGGACGGTGCCCTCGGCGACGAGTTTGTTCCCCTGCTCCTTGGTGAGTTTCTTGGCCTCGACGTCCGCGTCGACTTTGCGGTGAAGCACGCCGGCGAGCGAGACGATGCTCTGGTCCTTGATCTGCTTGTCCAGGGTGCGCATCTCGCCGAGGATCTGCTGCGGGGTGCGGGGATCGGGCGCCTTGTTCTGGTTGTTGAAGAACAGGTTGTAGCCCAGAAACAGCACCATCATCATCAGCAATGTGGTGAGGAAGTTGCCCTTGGGCGGTTGCGGTTGGCTCATGGTTTCGATTTGAAGACTAGGGGACGGGGTCGTGGCCTCCGGGCCGGAACGGGTGGCAGCGGCAGATGCGTTTGAGTCCGAGCCACGCGCCTTTGAGGAGGCCGTAGCGCTCGATGGATTCCAGTGCGTAGTTCGAGCAGCTCGGGGTGTACCGACAGGTCGGCGGCATCCATCGCGTGCTCTTTTGATATGCTCGGATCAACAACACTCCTATTCGCCTGCCCATCTCCGGTCCATGGCTTCCAACATCGTTCGCAGCTCGCCGACGATCGCTTCGAACGCGGCCCCCGCGCCTTGCGGAGTTACGATCAACACGTAGTCGAGGTTGCCGTTCACGTGTGGGTCGTTGCGCCGAAGGCTCTCGCGAAACCGTCGTTTGGCACGGTTGCGAAGCGGCTTCGAGCCGATTTTTTTGGACGTTGCGATCCCGCATCTTCCTTCGCCGGGGAGGGCCATCAGGCGGCAATTGGCTCCCCCGACGCGCTTGCCTTCACGGAACACGACGTCGAATCTGCTTTTGGTGAGGCCTTCTCTAATGCGTCAGTCGCGCCCGACCCTTGAGACGGCGCCGCTTGATCACGTTCTGGCCGTCGGTGGTGCGCATGCGGACGCGGAAGCCGTGGGTCTTGCTGCGCTTCCGGTTGTTGGGTTGGTAGGTTCGTTTCATCGGGACTGGTCTCGGACAATCAAGAAATGTTCGGCGATGATACCCGGGACGGGTGGTTTGTGGTTTGTGGTTTGTGGTTGGTGGTTGGTTTATCCCCGGTTCACGCCCGCTGGACGGGCGTGAACCGGGGGAAGGCATCCACCGTGATGGGAACGGAGCGGTCCGCCGAGGTATAAACTAGCGTTGCGATTGGGGAGTTGCCCGAGTGGCCAATGGGAACAGACTGTAAATCTGTCGGCGAATGCCTTCGTAGGTTCGAATCCTACACTCCCCACCAGCTCCACACGCCCTCGTAGCTCAGAGGTAGAGCACTTCTTTGGTAAAGAAGAGGTCACGGGTTCGATTCTCGTCGAGGGCTCCAGATTTCAGGTTCAAACGAAGGGCTACGAGTGAGGTCTCTCTCTGGATTTGACAGCAGGGTGACAGCAGAGGGCTCGTCGAATCGGAGGCAGAAGATGATTGATCTTGATCAGATGCGGAAGGAAGCCGGCATCGAAGAACATCCGGTCGGCGCGAAGTTTCGAGACAAAACAACCGGCGACGTGTGGTCGGTATCCCATCGCGGCGGCTACGCGGGTGTGGACGCCCGCACCGGTGAGTTCACGTTGCAAAGGCCCGTCCATGGTGAATTGCGCCATTGCGGTTATTCGTACGAGTGCAAGTCCTCCGATGGTCGGACAAGGACGATCTACGGCGACGAGATCGGTCGTGAGTTCGAAGCGGTTGATTGAGTAAGCCATCGGCCCGACCGGTTCGGCCCGCGGGCCGACGTTTCAGGAGGAAGTTCGAACGTGTACGTCAACGAACGATCGTAGGCGGATCCCGCGCCGAGTCACCCGGAGCAGGACGCCCGTGCGAAGGTCGATCGGGTCCCCCAAGGTCGACACCATGCCCCCTGCCCTGGGTCATGCAACGCGAGCCGTCCTGCTCGTCCTACTCCAGAGGTTGGCCGCTCCAGTCGTAGGCCTGAGCATAGTAGCCACCGGCTTGCCCCCGGCCAGTATGGACCCACATCGTAAGGTCCGGCACGAACAGCTTGCCTTTGGGTTTGAACTCCACTCTCATCACATAGATGGACTTCCTGCGACCTGCTGGACATCTCGCGAGTGCCACCGCGTTCACGGTTCGGTAGCTTCCCAACTTGGTCTTCTTCACTCGGACCCGCTTGCGGTCGTGCCCAAGAGCTAACGGCACCATCGCATCGTCTCCCTCAATCGCCACTGCGTTTGCTTCCGTCGTGAAAGCCAGGCACAAGAAGCCTGCGGCGAGGAGTGCCGCGCCGACGTTGAGCCCATCAGTGAGCAAGCGCTGGCTATCCGATCTCCGGTCGATGGTCTTGGTCACTACGCCGCCGTGGTGGGAGCAGGCACCTTGGGTTCCTATGCTCGGGCTTGGCCAACCGTCAGCGCACTGCTGATGCGTCTCGATCAGTCCGGAGCAGATGTATTGCGAGGTGCCGAAGGCACCGATCGCTCCCCAGGCCGCCAACCCAAGAAGCCACGCTCAACCAGCGTGAGTGATCATCAAGACCCGGTATACCCGGCTAGGACTGACGTCCTGTGGAATCAGGGCATGACACTTCCACGCGAGGTTCGCAAATCGCAGATCGTCGCCGACTACCAGGGCCTGGCGTCCGCCGTCAGGGATCTAGCCGCTTCGATCCGCCGCACCACTTCTGCGGTGAGCTCTTCCGCGCGGTGCGGATGCGCCTGGGATCGGTGGGGACTTGATCCTGAGGAATGCTTCTGCAGAGCGCCCTGCTCGGCGGGCTGTTCCTCGGCGGCACCGTGATTACGGGCGTCATACGACTGACCACCGCCATCAAGGGCGTCGTTACCGCCATCCGGGCGGCGAGGCTCGCTGCATCGATCACGCAGGGGATCCTTGGGGGCCTGGCCGGCGTCGCGAAGGCCATCGCGCGCTCGCTGCAGTGGCGATCTTCAAGCTGGGCGAGTCTTTGGTCGGCCAGGCGCCGAGGATCGGGAACTCGGATCTTGGCCGCGAGTACGAGGCCAAGGTGAAGGAGTTTCAGGAGATCATGGGGGCGCCTGGCGGCTCCGCGCCCGGAGTCTCCGGCGGCGGCATCGAGGGCATCCTCGCCAAAGCGATCGAGGTCATCTCCGGCATCGCATCGCCCCAACGCAAAGCGAACGCGCACCTCGAGCGCATGGAAGTGAACACCAAGCAAGCGGTCGATCTCCAGCGCATCGCCCTCGGCGGCGGCGAACTCGGGCGCATGGGCGTCACGCCGATCGAACTCAACCACATCAACGGCGGAGGCGGTGGCGTGAGCGGAGGCGTTCAGAACATCGCCCGCGCCATCCACGAGGCCATGCAGGCGGCGTTCCGCGACGGGCAGATGAACGCGGCCCGCGCGGGGCTCATCGGCAGGGGCTAGGGCGCCGGATCCGCCGTGATGGTTACGTGCTGCTCAAGCTCCATGAGCTTGTCCGGCTCGGGCCAACCGATTCGGGGTCCGTACGTTTCCGCATGGAACACCACCTTTCGGACGACCCAGGATCGCTCGCTCGCCTGGCATGCGATGGTGTCTCCCACACGCGGCACTGCGTAGAGGGTAGCGCGACGGGGTTCGCTTCCGTCACAGAAGAGCAACGCCCTGATTGGTGTTGGTTCCATGCCCCGCATTCTAGCTGACGGAAGGACCTAATGCCGACCGAGTGGGCCATCCAGATGCTGCCGCGCCGAGGGGCCAGGATGGATCTGCGTCTGCTGCGCCACCCGGTGGAAACCTCTTTGTTCTGGACGTGGCCCCATCGGTGGCAAGCGGCGCTGGCGTCCTTGGGTCGGCGGTTGCCTGTGCTGCCCCGATCGACTGGAACGATGCCTGCATCCGCCCAAACTCGAGGAGGTCCCCGTCCCGGAACTCATGGGGCGCCTCGATCGCAATACCGTTGACCCGAGTGCCGTTCGCGCTTTGTAGATCGACAACCATCCAGGAATCACCCCGGCGGAAGATCCTCGCATGGTCTCGAGTCAGACAGAACTACAGAGTTGTGAGCGCCTCGCCCAAAGAAGGGCGTCCATCACTTACTTTCTTCTCGTATCCGATTTACACTTCGGTCATGCCGCGTGGAACAATGACTGCGAAGGCGCAGCTGGCGGCCGATTACCGGGCGCTGGCGTCCGCGAATCGTGACCTAGCAGCCTCGATCCTCCGCTACTCCCCCACCGATCCCAGGTGCATCCGCGCCGCCGAGGACCTCGCGGCGCAGGCGAAGACGTATGAGGAGAGGGCGGAGCAAGTCCGCAGGGCGCCGGTCGGAACGCGGTTCTTTGCGTGAGTTGGGTCGAAAGTCTGCATAATCGTTGTCGGGAGAGACTTTCTGGATGGGGCGCGGCGTCATCAGAAGGTGACAGCCACCATTCACCCCCAATAGTGTGCTCCGAGGATGACAATTTGGGAAAAACATTGAATTTCGGTGATCTGCCATTGATGCGGGCCGAATACGGTTTGGCGTTTGCCCCGAGCCCGCCGGGGTTTGATGAAATTGCTCGAATTAGGAACATCTTCAGCAAGCGGCTACCGCATATATCAGACTTCTCGGGCGGCGGTAGTTTCACATTCTCGATCGGCCGTGAGATAGGAGTTGGATTAGATGACTTGTCCCTGGGCATCGGACTGGCTTTGAGGCACAACCGATTGATCGTAGCATGGCAAAGGCTTAAGCCCGAAATGGCATATGTGCGTTTTGAGACCTTACAGGCATACCTGGCGGAAGCTCTGGATTTGATTGAACCCCGCTCGATTTCCAAGGCCGTAGGCTTCTACGTCAACCTGATTCCAGATTCGCATGGGGACCCGATCGACCTCGTTTCGAAGGAGCTCTTCCCACGCTTGCCCGATGGGAACGTGTCCAGTGAATCGCGGGGCAGTTGGGAAATCATGGGCGGGCGGGCGAAGTTGAGCCTGACACAAGTTCCCGAAGGTGCTGTTCTGGATACGAGATTTAGCATGGCAGCATCCGACAATCCAATGGAGTCCATTGGCAGGACTCATGATGCTTTGATTGGGTTTTTCGACGCGATTATCACGGACGAAGCGAGGAGGGTTTGGAAGCTTGAGCATTAGTGAAAGGTTCGTATCCACGACCCCCAGTCAGGGATCGTGGTCATTCGAGAGTGAACGAATCACGGCAAATACGTGGGCGCCGTTATCAGTTTCACCTGCCGAGTTCTTGTTGCCATCGGCACTCTTCAAGAAGGGATGGGCTACACTTCTCGAATCCTTGTTGGAGGCCAAAGAGGATGGATTGGCATTGCCTTCGGTTGCGGCTCTTGACCGTGCAGAGGAAGGCCTTATTAGTATCTGTCTGCGCCTGACTGAGCAGATGGACGAGGAAAGGATTCCAATCGTTGTTGCGGTAGTTACTGAGGTGGGCGGGATCGAGATCGTTGGCTATTTTCACGGCATACGAGGAAGATATACCGCACGAATTGATCAGGATGGAGCATGTCTGCAGCTGACAACAACACGGGAATTCTAGCGGTTGAAGCCGATGAGTCACTACGGCGGTTCATGAGCCGGCGCCAATGCGCGAGTTCAAATGAAGGCGAGGTATGGACAGTTTTTGGGCACCTCTTTTTCGACGACAAGGAAAGTTACCTGTCATTTCATATGAAACCGCAAGACTGGGATGACGCCGACATCTTGACCTATCGAATGGCGTATCCGAGCATTTACGAGAAGGTGCCTGGCGTATTGCAGATGCACCGGAGCCTGTTCATAAGGGCTTCGATGTCAGTCCCCTGTTTGAGCGATGATCCCGATGATGTGCCCGACTATCGACCCTTGCACTGCGATTGGCCCTGCCCTGGGAGCATTGAAGATGCTGACACTTTGGCTGACATCGTCACCACTGCCCTGGCTGTCTCTCAGCAAGCACGCGTGGTTTGCAAGGTAGAAAAGCTCAAGAACCTCGGCTAGTAGAACACCTAAGTCGCTTCGCTTATCTAGTCTCTATCCTTTATCGGCATCCAATATGCTCGACCATCATCCCAAAGCACCAGAATCCAAGTTTCGCCTGTTCTCGGATCGATTCGAATCGTGCGCTCACCGAACTGTTCGAAGACATAAGGGTTTGTGCTGACCATTGTCGGATGTTATTCCTCTTGTCTGGTCGGCGTCAAGAGCAGCGCTCAGCCCTCTTTCTCGGACGACATGGAATCACATTCCGAGAGTGACAGCATCCCCCGACCCACGTCTACGCATTCCGTCAGGTTCAAGGTGTCCGTTTGGACTATCGGTAGCCAAAGTCTTCGGCGTCAGGTTTGACCGGGTCTGTCCCTTCTGAGAGCGATTGCCTGATGTTGTCGACTGGGTCAAGGCGGTCGGCTACCATGGTCGCCCACTTCGAGAAGTCGTCGGTCTCGCTCCGCTCTCGGGACTTGAGTGCGGAAACCAGCGGCCTGATCGCCACGGACCGCTCAAGGGCTTTCGAGAGTCGTATCAGCTTCCGAACCCGAGCCCGTTCGTATTCTACGGCCCGTCGTCGCGCCTCGCAGGATCGCGCTTGCTCTGCGCGCTCATGCTCGATCCGGATGCGTTCCAACTCCCGCTCGTGTTTCGTTTGGAGCAACACGAGCACCCCGGTTGCCACGTCGTCAAGCCGATCCTCCATGCGGGTGCCTTTCGTTTCTTGCCATTGATGGGTGGCGCCGCCGCCATAGACTTCCTCACAGCGAAACTGCAATACGCCGGTTGGAGCCGACTCGCGCGGCGGGCTGTCGTCTCCGTGGATCGAGATAAGCCTTCGTCGTGGTTTGCTTGGGTCCCGGTAGGACGAGCAAAGTTCTCGAAACTCGATGGAGACGGTCTCGACACCGTCCGTGATCGAGGAGTTCCCGCTAAGCGAAATGCCGATTCCTGGCAGCCGGCCGATCAACTGGTCCCACGGCCAGATAGCGCGCGGGATCGATGACTGGCTTACCTTCGTCGCGAGGCCGCCTTCCGATTGCGAGCGCATGAGGCCGCTGCTGTCCGCCTGCCCGAACCCGGATGTGGTTCGACGCAGGGCCGGCGACAGATTGACGACTGTGTAGTCGCGATTGGGGACCTCTAACCGACGGACTTCGTCGGCACTGTGCGGTTCCCGCTTGCGTTTCCGCTTCTCGTAGACCCATGTGTCTGGCAACCCGTTGCCCCCTCATATTCTAAGGATCCTGGTGGCAAGTGACACTTCGAATCTTCGAATCGAAACGCCACCTGCGCCACCCCAGAGGCCATCAGGCAAAGCCGCGGCACCAGAATAGTCTCGCTAACGCAGTCAGAAGCCAATCGTGATCTGGCACCCCGCAGATTTGAATGACGCTGCGTTGGGGTGGAGCACCTGCACGGACTTTACCCGCGAGGCGGGAACGGTTCCCCTCGCTCCTTCTCGAGTTTGGCGACGTAGTCCTTGGCTGCACTCTCGAGAACCCCGCTCACTGTGGCGCCGGGCGTCCAATAGGCGGCCCTTCGGATCCGCTCGAGCAGTTCGGCGTCGATCGTGAAGGAACACATGGGGCGGCGCCTCTTCGGTTGTGCGGGTGGGGACGAATCGGGTCGTTTGGCCATCGCGGACACTCCTTGAAGGGGCCCGCGCGGATAGCGGGCACAAGGTCATTATTCGATCGGCCGACGCTATGCGCTCGCCTTGACCGCCGCGCACTCGTCCGGATGGAACGTCGCGTCGCCGCGCCAGTCGTCAATCGCGCGGCCGTCAGGCCATGGGATCGTGTGCCCGCGCAGCTCGATTGGGCGTCGTCCGGCGTCGCGGAGGTCGATTGCAGGCACGGGTTCGCCCCAGGCGCGGAACAGGGCCTCGATCGTGCCTTCGAATGCGGCCTCGTGTTGATGGAGCAACTCGACGAATCGGGCCTCAGACTTGTCGTCTGCCCATTCCTTCGTCTCCTCGTTCCACTTGTGGAGCAGCAGGTACCGTTTCTCAACGTGGATCCGAAGCCCCTCCGGGTCGAGCCAATCGACTGCGGCCTCGGCAAGGCGGAACGCGAGGTGCCACATGATCTCAGCGTACTCCGCTGCGCTGATCGTGCGGCGGTCCCGCAACAGGCGGGCGCCGCCAAGGACGTCGTACGGGGGAAGGAAGCTGAAGGCTTCCGCGAGGGTCATACTCTTCATGTCACAGACTCCTGGTTAGTTTGTGGCCACGCTCCCGGCCGCTCCAACGGCGCGGGGGCAATTTCAGGCCCGTGGTTATGATATCACGGATTGCATTGACTGTCAATACAAACAAGCAGGGGAACTCGATCGTTTGAAGTCCGTCGAACCCTCAATGCGGTGGGCGATTTCGATACCAGCGATAGCCGTCGGCGTCTACCTCATAAAGGGACTTGGCGTCCGTGCTCGCGGATTCGAGAGGCGCGCTCTTAGCGCTCGGCTTCGGCCTGCTTTGCATGCCCGACCCTTTCCAAGGTGAGGCCTGCCCGAGATCCTCAAGATCCGCTGCATATGGCTCCCACTCAACAATCCCCTCGAGATGGCGTCCGCTACCACTGCCAGCCGACTCCGCCCGAGTGCTCTTGGCGACTTCAATTGCAAAGCCAGCCTTCACCCGTGTTCCAAAAGCGTTGATTGCCGAGACAGTCCCTTCCATCCTGTACGCGGTCGGCGAGACGGCCAGGATCCGGTCGACGTGGGCGCGGCTCGTATCGGGATTAAGAGTCGCCTCAACAATGGACTCGATGATCTGGTCCTTTGCCTCAAGAGCCTCGCCAGGCGTGTACTGGCCACCGAGAACCCGGATAGGGAATTCGATCGGATATTCGTTCCTGGCCCTCAGTTCTTCCTCACCTTGGGATTCCCTGACGTATGAAAGCGCGGCCCACAGCGACAAGAGCATGAGCACGATCGCAATCCCCCAGCGTGCCAAGTTGGAGACCCGAGGTGGGCGCCGCCTGCTCATTACGTGCATTTGTTTGCGATTACTCCCGGTTCCCCGATGTCAGGCAACTCAACCTTGGGTGGCATGGGCTTATTCCCGGGTCAACCACCTGCGGAGGCCATTGCGCCAAAGCGTGGTCGTCGACGTGAAGACGGCATAGACGCGATCGGAAGCGACCCGCTCCGACGCACCATAGAGCGAGTCGGCGAACTTCGGCGTCGGGGCATACCAGATGTGCCCGTGGCCGACGATGCTGCCGGATCCGGCGTCGACGAGCTCGGCCTCGATCACCGGTTCACCGGGGATGAACTTCGGATTCAGGATGGCCTTCATGCCGCTGAACGTCATCGAGCCCGTTCCCGAGCCGATCTCAATCTGGGTGTCCGCGTCCTTGTAGATGCCGCCGATCGCCACGAGTTCAAGGCCGCCGACTCTGCGGAATCGCGCAGCGCTGTAGACAGTGCGCGAGGCTGTTCCTGGATGCATAGCCATCTCGAGGTAAGTGCCCTTCGAGTCGAAGGTGGCCCAGCCTGCGGCGCCAGCGTTCGCGGGGGGAAACGGCATTCGATGGAGGGCAGAGGTTTGCCCAAAGACCGACTTGTAGGAACCATCGTTAGCGGAGCTTGGCCACCAGTTTCTTGGGAAAACGTCGCTGTTTTCGCACCACGTCCAAAACTCGGTACCTGCAGGTGCCGTGCGATCGTAGCTCATCACCCCAACACGATCGCCACGGGCATAGAACATCGCTTGCCGATCAGTTGGAGATGGCTTGCTCGCGGCAGGGTCGGATTCGAATGTTGATTTCGCCTTCTTTCCCCTCGTTGCAACCGCGACCATGTTGCCATCAGTCCAGATGCCCGGCTCCAAGTAGACCGGGCCAACGAGGGCGGAAGCCAGAAACATTGCTAGCATGAGTTGATTATATGACGGAAGGGCCTGCCATTTGAACGGGGCTGCTGCAGTGGGCGCAGACAGTTCTCAATCTCCTTCCATTCTGGGTCCTGGGCGCCACTCCCGCGATTTCGCCTGCGTGCCATCTATGTAAGTCCCCTATTGGCCCTTGGTTTGATAGGCCTGCTCCAGTACGTCGAACGCGGCCCGGTGCGCAGCAGGTACTGCATGGGCATAGAGATTCGCCGTGTTCGCAATCAGAGAGTGTCCCAGGATCTCCTTGACCACGTTAAGCGGAACCCCGCGCGCGACAAGGTGGGGGCCGACCGTGTAGCGCAACTTGTGGAAGCTGATCTTCTTGGCGATCTTCGCCTTGGCCACAAACGCCTTGAGGTTGGTGTTTACGGTCTTGGGATCCAGCGGACGGCCCTCTGAAGTCGTGAAGCAAAGGCCCATCTCATTGAATTCCTCGCCTTCGGTTGTCGATGCCAGGATGGGGTTCGCCGGTTGTCAGCCTGAGATATCCCTCTCCCTGCAGCAACCGATCGTCCGGCGAAGCGGCCAGTATCGTTTGGAACGCTTCCATGAGTTGCCAGGACGCCACCTTGCCAATCCGACTCCCGACTGCAGCTATCGATTCATAAGGAACTTCCACAGTGAGCAAACCTCCGCATTGCAGGCGACGATTATGCCCCACGACTCCCTGCGGGCAGAGGTTGTGCGCTTTTCCCGCCCGGTGCGGGTGGGTTGAAAATTGCGGAAGTGATCGCAAGGATTGCCATCGCATGTCGAATCCGCGCAACCTTGGGGTGGAACGGCTTGTCCTCGAGGCGGCAACCAGCGTCATGCCGCCACAGAGTACGGGCGCGTTGGGGAGACGGATATGACACTCGAAGAACTGATCGACCTTGGCGATTTCGGCTCGGCCAGCAAGAATCGGGACGGAACGTACACGGTGGTCGTGTCGGTCGACGGCAACGTGTTCGAAAGCAACGAGCGGTCCCTCGACCGTGCGCTCAAGGATGTCGTCCGATCCATCACGGTCCACGTCCACGAGCGCGACCGGGCGCTCGACAGGCTCCGCATGATCGCCGGGAAGGCGCCTCTGCTGCTGCCCGAACCCCCGTCCGCGCTTCCGATGCCCGAGAACGACGGCGAGAGGTGACGCCGGCTTGGGTCCCGCCCGGACCGATGTTCTGGCTGGGAACTAGGCCTCCTTTGCTGCCAGCCGCACTCTTTTTGCGCCATCGCCCCGAATTCGTGTTACGATGTCCGATGGAGGTGGCGGACAAATGGTCCCCCCTGCATGACAAAAGGAGTGACCCGATCCATGCGAAACCGACGCGTCTTGGCCTTTGTTTTTGCGTGCGCCCCGTTTGGCTTCGTTCTCTTCGGACTTGTCCCGGAGGGAATCGGACAGGTGCCAGGGGATCAGCCGGTTCTGCGCGAGCATGTGAACCAGTCGGACATCGACCGGGGAAGACTGTCGCTCGCCCAACTGTTCGCGAAGGGGAAGTTCCTCTTCGAGGCGCGCTTCAACCGTCTGGACGGGTTCGGCCGACCTGCGGCGACCGGCAATGGCGTGCCGACGAAGCGCACCCTCGGCTCGGCCCCGTTGATGAACCGGGTCTCGGGTCCTGACTCGAACTCGTGCTTCGGCTGCCATAACCTGCCCGAGTCCGGCGGGGGAGGGGACTTTGTTGCCAACGTGTTCGTGTTGGGCCAATTGGCGGACCCCGTGCTCGAGACGATCGACCCCCTTTTCAGCAACGAGCGCAACACCCTCGGGATGCACGGTTCCGGCGCGATCGAGACCCTCGCGGTTGAGATGACACAGGAGTTGCACGCCCTGCGTGCCTCGGCGGCCCGTGAGGCGGCCGCCCAAGGGCACGACGTCGTTCGAGGACTGATCGCAAAGGGGGTGGATTTCGGCGAGATCCGAGCGCACGCGGACGGCTCGTTCGACACGTCGGGCGTCGAGGGCGTCGACCCAGATCTCATCATCAAGCCGTTCCACCAGAAAGGCGTCGTCAACTCCCTGAGGGTCTTCACCGTCAACGCGTACAACCACCACCACGGAATGGAGGCGGTGGAGCGATTCGGGACCGCCCAAACGGGGGAGGCGGACTTCGACGAGGACGGCGTGCCGAACGAACTGTCCGTCGGGGACATCACCGCCGCCACGATCTACCAGGCCGCCCTTTCCGTCCCGCGGCAGGTCCTTCCCCACGACCCCGCCGCGGTGCGAACGATCCGCCGAGGGGAACAGGCGTTCTCGCAGGTCGGATGCGGCGATTGCCATCGGCCCACGCTCGTCCTCGACCGACCCGTGTTTCACGAGCCCAATCCTTACAACCCGCCCGGCAACCTTCGCCCCGGCGACGTTCCTCGAGCCTTCGAGTTCGATCTGACCTTCCGCCAGGAACGAAGCCTCCTCGAAAGGCTGCCGAATGGCAAGGCGGCCGTGCACGCTTTCACCGACCTCAAGCGCCACAAGATCGCCGACGCCGAAGACCCGTTCTTCGCCAACGAGCGCGTCGTCCAAGGGGGGGTGCCGCTGGACGTCTTCCTGACGCGCAAGCTGTGGGATTGCGGCAGTTCGAGCCCCTTCGGGCATCGCGGCGATTGCACGACGGTCGGCGAGGCCATCCAGCATCACGCGGGAGAAGCGCGGGCCGTTCGAGAGCGCTTCTTCGCCCTCCCAAATCGGGACCAGGCCGCCGTGATCCAGTTCCTCCAATCCCTCCAAGTCGTGCCCGGTCCTCCCTAGGGCCAACGGTGGCCATGGGCGCGGACGCCGCCGCAGGGCGTTCGCGCGCCCTTTCGCGGTTTCGACTCGTCCCGACTAACGGGGTGGTCTGCGCGCTTGGTGCCGGGCTGAAACCGAGCCGATGGGAGTCGTGGTGAATCAAAGATCTTGGATTGGGATGGCAAAGGTCGCGGCCGCCGTGGCCGTGGCCGTGTGCTTGGCCTCCTGCGGCGGGCGAGGCGATTCGGCAGCGTTGCCCTCGTCACTCACGACGCTGAGTTTCTCCGTCGACTGGGGGGAGCGGAGCCGGACCTTCGCCGGACCCGGCTCGGCCCAGTCGGTCGTGGTTCGAGTCGCCGCCGCCGGGTTGCCCGCGGGCGACGCCGTGGCGACCGCGAATCGGGACGCCAATCCGGCCGCGCACACGCAGACGGTCTTCACCGGCCTCGTCTGCAAGTCCGGCGTGTTTCCGGTCTCGGCGATCTTCTATGCGGACCGGGACGGCGGCGGCGCGGTGGTCGGGCTCGCCTCGGGTCTCCTGACCGTGGACTCGGGCGGGGCTCTGCAGGGGACCCTCGCCACGCAGGGGACCATCGCCAGCGTCTCGGTCGGCGCGGGGCAATCCCTCGTCGTGGGCGAAACGAAGCAGTTGCTGTACTCGGCGCGCGGCGACACGGGAACGCTCATTGCGGTGAGTCCCGGCTCGGTGCTGTGGCACGCGAACAACTCCAACATCGCCTTCTTGAACGGCTACGCGAAGGGCGTCGTGGTTGGCAGCAGCCAGGTCACCGCGACGATCGATGGGCACCCCAGCGCGCCCGTCGCCGTGAACGTCACCTGGTTCTGATCTCGCGCCGATTGGATACGATGGAAGGGTGAACGCTCCGCCCAGCACCCCCGTGTCGATCGACCAGGTCCGCGCCCGGTTTCCCGGCCTCCAAACGCCGTTCGCGTTCCTCGAGAACGCGGGCGGGTCGCAGCTTCCGGACTCCGTGATCGCGGCCATGGACGCCTACTTCCGGACGTCCTTCGTGCAGTTGGGCGCCGCGTACCCCGCCTCCGATCGGGCGACCGAAACTGTGGACGAGGCGCACCGGTTCATGACCGAGTTCGTGGGTGGCACGGGGATCGGGCACGCCATGCTCGGCCCGTCGACCAGCGCCCTCATGCAGATGCTCGCCCAAGCCTACGCCGATGTGCTCGCACCTGGCGACGAGGTCGTCGTCGCGGCCAACGGCCACGAGTCGAACGTGGGTCCGTGGGTGCGCCTCGAGCGGCGCGGGCTCGTTCCGCGGCTCTGGGGGCCCGATGCGACCACAGGCGAGTCCACCCTGGAGGGTTTGGACCGCGTTCTGACGCCCAAGACGAAGATCGTGGCGCTGTGCCACGTGTCGAACCTCCTGGGCGGGATCCTCGATCTGGCCCCGATCGTGGAGCGAGCCCATGCGGTCGGCGCCCGCTTGGTCGTGGACGGCGTGGCGTACGCGCCGCATCGGGCGGTCGACGTGCGGGACCTCGGGGTGGATTGGTACGGCTTTTCGAACTACAAGGTGTTCGGCCCGCACATGGCCACCTTGTTCGGAACCCACGAAGTTCTGGGGGAGATCGACGGGCCCAACCACTTCTTCGTGCCGCGCGACTCAGGGGTTGCCAAGTTCGAGCTGGGAGGGGTGAACCACGAAGGCTGCGCGGGACTCTTGGGGCTTCGCCCGTATCTCAATTTCCTGATCGGGAGGGACGCGGCGGCCGCCGTCGATCACGGGGCGGTCCGACAGGCCTACGCCGTGATGGCGGGTTTGGAAGGACCGCCGACCGCGCGGCTGGTCGAGTGGCTGCAGGCCCGTCGCGGCGTCCGCATCGTCGGCCCGAACCACGCCGGGCCGGATCGCGTGGCGACCGTGAGCTTCGTGCACGACACCCAACCGTCGTCCGAAATCGCGAAGGCCGTCAACCGGCAGGGCATCGGCATCCGCCACGGCCACATGTACTCCCACCGCCTGTGCCAGGCGCTCGGCCTCGATCTTGTCGAGGGCGTGGTGAGAGTGAGCATGGCCCACTACAACTCCGTGAAAGAGGTCGAGCGGCTGTTGGAGGTGCTGGAGCGGGTGACGTAAGGGAGGTATCATAAGCCGCTTGTCGGGATGTGGCTCAGCTTGGTAGAGCGCTGCGTTCGGGACGCAGAGGTCGCTGGTTCGAATCCAGTCATCCCGACCATCTTCCCCTCAGACTCTTGAACGTTCCGCCCTTCGTTCCCGAACCCATCGAGATTCCCGGCAACGTTGCCGAGGAGCGGTATCCCGTGATGCTCGGGTTCGTTCGGCGAGTGGCGACGATGCATGTCGGCTCGGTGCTGCTCGTCTATGGCGTCGCGATCGCGCCTCTCGCCAGTCCCGGCCTGGGGGTTGCCGCCCTGATGCTTCTCGCGGCTCTCGCCACGCTGAGCCTGGTGCGCACGTTCACCAAACCTTCCGCCCTCGACCAGAAGATCTCGCTCGTTCTATTCCCTCTGGTTCTCCTCGCCCTCGGGTGGGTGGTCAAGGAGGCGCTCGCGGTGGGGTTCCCGGCGTGGTCGCCCCTGTTTGGGCTCGCGGCCGCCTGGCTCTTTGCGATGCTGTGCGGGCGGGACCTGAGCTTCGTCGGGCAGTTCGTGATCAGCGCCCTGGTCTCCTCCGTGGCTCTGGCCGTCGTCGCGACCCTACGCCATGTGCCCTCCCTCGTCTCGACCGAGGCGCTCGCCCTCAACTTCGGGATGCTCTTCTACTGGGTCTACGACCTCGCGTCCCTGCTCTCCCGCAGACGCCTGGGCGAGGAGGCCGCCGCGGTGGTGGACCTCTACCGGGATATCCTGAACTTCATCACCTATCCCATCCGCACCGTGCGCCACTGGCGCGACTACCGCATCTGGCGCGTGTAAAAACACGACAAACGACCAACGACAAACGACCAACGAAGATGATTCGCATCACATGCACCATCCGCCCGCACCGCCTCGAGCAGGTGAAGTCCGCGATCGCCGCCCTGGGCGTCTCCGGCATGAACGTTGCGGACGTCCGCGGCACCGGCAACTCGCCGGAACGGTCGAACTGGTTCGCGGGCGAGGAGCACCTCGTGGCGCTTCCGCTGCGGGCGCGGGTCGAGGTCGTGGTGCCGGACGACCTCGCCGAGGCGGTCGTCGAAGCGGTCCTCGAGAACGCCCGCACCGGGGAGCCCGGCGACGGCAAGATCTTCCTCGAACGCGTCGAGGATGTCCTGCGCGTGCGGACGGGCGAGCGCGGGGACCCGGCACTTTAGAGTCGTTGGTCGTTGGTCGTTTGTCGTTTGTCGTGGCTTCGGTGCGAATGATTTGTCGGCGCCGTTCGTCATACTGTTGTTTTGAAGGATGTTGCAGGCAAACGTGCCTGCACCCCTGCACGCGAGGCGCACGATCATGATCTCTCAACTCATCGCTCTGGCAGTTCTCGGTCTCTCGGCCGCACCGACGCAAATCAACGTCAACGCCAACGACGGCGACGTTGTTTCCGGCGAGAAGACGTTCCGGGTCACGGTCCAATCCGACAGCCCGGTCGTCCAGGTCGAGTTCTACGTCGGCGACGCGTTGCGGGAGAACGACACGAGCACCCCCTACGAGTTCAAGGTCGACACGCTCGGGTTCGACGACGGCGAGGTCAAAGTCGCGTTCGTCGCCCACACGCAAGAGGGCAACCCGGCTCGGAAGGCCCTGACCCTGCGCGTGGACAACGGACTTTCCAAAGGCGCGGATTTCCACGTCCAGAAGGCCCAGGATGCGCTCGCGGTCAGCAATTGGGACGAGGCCATCTTCGCGGCTCGCGTCGCGCTCAAGATCAAGGCGGACTACGAGCCTGCGCGGCTTGCCATGGCCCGGGCGTACATGGGCAAGGGCGTGCTCGACTCCGCGCAGCGCTACGCCGAAGACGTTCTGGCCGAGAAGCCCGACAACATCGAAGCGCTGGAAATGCTTTCGGTCATCAGCCTCCAGCAAGCGTTCAACACGTACAACCGCGGCGGGGACCGGAACCAGACGATCACCACGATCCAAAACGCTCTGAAAGCGGCGGTGACGAACCGGCGGAAGTCGCTCGAAGCCTCTTTGGACAAATTGCAGCCCGTCACGGATGCGAACCAGCTTCGCTATGCCGACATGGCGATCGAGGCGAGCCGCTACTCCGCGGCCATCAACGCGCTGTTGCCCACGCTTCGCAAGGACAACACGGCGAACGCGATCGCCAACCGCGTGGCCTACGCCCAGCTCCGCGCCGGGCGTATCACGGACGCCCGCAGCACGCTGAACGACGTGGTGAAGTTCGGCGGCCTCGACGCCTACGGCTACGCGCTGATGGCCGTGGTAGAATCGCACCTCGGGAGCCCCACGGGCTCCGACGACATGATGCGCGAAGCGATCCTCTCCGATGCGGAGGACCTCGGCGTGCGCACCGCTCAGGCGTACATCGCGCTCCGCCGCAACAACGCGGGCGTGCTGTCCCGACTTGCTGCGGACCTGGCGCGCGACCAGGGCGGCAGCTCGATCGTCAACACGTATCTCTGCGCGCTCTCGTTCAAGCTCAACCGCTACGACGACAGCCGGAAGTACTTCGAGCGCGCGGTGCTCGCCGAGCCTACGAACTACGACGCCTACATCGAGCGCGCGAACAACGCGATGGCGATGTCCCAGTCCGCGAACCTGTCCGATACCGACAAGGGCCACGAGCTTCGCATGGCGCGCGTGCTCTTCGAGACCGCGCTTCTGTGCAAAGAGGATTCGTTCGAGGCCCTGACCGGCCTCGCGCTGGCCGCGATGCGGCAGGGCAAGAACGATGAGGGCCTTCGCTTCGCTCGGGCTGCGACGGCTGCGGGTCCGCAGTACGCGGCCGGCTGGTTCACGCTCGCCGCGGCTCAGGCGGCCAACAACCAGGCCACGGAGGCGGCGGTCTCCACCCGCAAGGCGGGGACGCTCGACCAGCCGAACCTCGAGGGCAGGCAGGTCCCCAACGCGGACATGGCGTGGCGCTACTTCACGCAGATGGGGCGCACGCCGCTGATGGCCGCGCCGAAATAGGAGTTCGCGGAGGCTATCGCTTGCGGCGACGTCTGGCGAGCACCAACGCACTGGCGGCAAGGGCCAGCGTCGCAGGTTCGGGGACGGGGGCAAGGGCGGTCTCGGCGACATAGGACTTCTGCGGTCCGCCAATGCCGTTGCTGATGTCGTTCCACGTCCCGTAGGGGTTGTTGAGCCCGTGCCCGAAGAACTGGAGCCAATTCTCGCTTCCACCGCTGTTGTTCGGTTCGCCGCCGGCCCAGTTGGTGTACGACCACGTCTCGCCCGTCACCCAGGCCCAGTTCCCCTCGGTGATCTCGTACCCGCCGAGGTACGGGCCCTGGCTGTTGCCGGCGGCGTCGTTGCCCCAGTAGACAAGGTTGTTGGCCAGGTTGAAGACAAAGTCGTTCTCGGCGGCCGACGTGAGGGTCGCGAGATCCGAGCCTGCCGCCAGGCCCTGGGCCTGCGTGCGGGCCTCGGACCACGAGTTGTCGTTCCCTGCGATCAGGACCACCTGGTACCAGTGGTCGTTGCCGCCCACGCCGCTGCTCCACTGCACCCAACCCGCCTGCGACATCGCTGCGGCCGCCATCACTCCGGCCAGCGCCATGGATTTCAATGGTCTTTTCACTTCAAGACTCCTTTCCCCCAGTGGAGGCACCGATAAGATAGGTGTTCATTGCGTGACAAGAGCGTGACACGGTGGCGAAAGCAGACGATACGGTAGAAATGCGTGGAGGCGATGGGGCTGTCCTGCGCGTGGTGGGCGGGGACGAGGTGGCGGTGTTTCGCGGTGACGAGCCTCTGCCGGCTCCTCCGACCCGCGCAACCCTCGCGCTGCTGATCGGCCTGTGCCACTCCGGAGAGACCTGGAGTCTGCGGGAGACACTGGCCGCAAAGCTCTATCCTGAGTCGACCCCGTCGAATCGCAGGGTCTCCCTGCGCCAAACGCTGTCCCGACTGAGAAGGTGGGTGGGCGCGGATCGGCTCGAAGTCACCAGAACCCATCTCCGCCTTGCTCCAGGATTCGAGTTCGAGCCTCTGGCCCCACCCCCGCCGGGCGGGGTGAGTTTTCCCGCCCCGGACCACTCCTGGTTGGCTCGCTTGCCGGGCGATCGACCAGAGTCGTCGAGGCCGCACGAGCCGTCGGTGGAGGACGCCTTTGCGAACCTCGTGCACCGTGTCGCCCGCGTGGATCGGGACGAGGCGCGCGCGCTGCTCGTGGGTGGAGTCGACCTCGCCTCTCGCCTCTCGCCCGACCAGCTCTTTGATCTGTTGTCCGAAGTGCGCCCCCGCGATCGCCGCGATCCCGAAGTGTTTGGCTATCTGATGCTGTTGGCAGAGGCCCACCACAGGGCGATGTCCTGGCATCGGAGTCTCTCTTCGGCGGCACGAGCTGAGCGGCACGCGGTCCATCGCAAGAGCCGATTGGGTGTGGTTCAGGCGATGGCCAAGCGCCTCTTCAGCCTTTGCGAGGTGGGCCACATGGGAGAGGCCGCGGAGTGTGCTGCCGTGCTGCAGGCGCGTTTGGATGGGCTTGCCGGCGATGGCGAATCTTCCAATGCGCTGGCATGCTTCCACTGGAACAGCGGCCGGTTGGACTTGGGGCTGAAGATCATGGATGGGATGGCGCGTTTCGAGCGCGGTTGGCCCCGGTCGACGCGGATTCACTACTGGACGAACCGTGCGGTGCTGGCCGGGGAGGCGAGGGCCCTCGAGTTGGCTGCTGACTGCACGGTCGAGCTGGGTCAGCTCTACGTGGAGGGCCAGACTCGATGGCTCGGCGCCTCGGCAGACATCGCCACCGCCCGTCTACTCGAACTTCAGGGCGAGCCCCTCGAGGCCGCGCGTCGCCTGGACGCCAAGGTAAGGGAGTTGGAGGAGGGCGGCTGGGCGATCGACCGGATGTACGCTTTGGAGGCGCTCGCGGAGATGCAGGCAAGGTCGGGCTCCGTCGAGTTCGCAGCCGCCACCTGGCTCCGGTACGGCCGGATGCGCTCCAGTTCCGGATCGCGCCCGAACCCACGCTACTTCTTGCGAAGGGCCTGTGTCCTCCTGCACTGAGAGCCCGTTCGAGCCGCCCGCCGGATGATTCCGGCGGGCGGCCTACTCTCCCTCCCCATTCTGTGTCAGATCAGGTTCGTCGCCGGCTTCGTGCGAGCGCCAACGCGCAAGCAACGAGTCCCATGGTTGCGGGTTCGGGGACCGGTGCGGACGCCATTTCGGCGACGTAAGACAACTGCGGGCCACCATCTCCATCGCCTACGTCATTCCATACAGCTTCGCGGCCGTGGAGACCATACAGCTGAAGCACGTTCTCCTGTCCACCAAAGTTGTTGGGTTCGCCGGGCGACCAGTTGGTGTAGGACCATGCCTCGCCGGTCACCCACTCCCATCCGCCGTCTGGTTCGTTGGAGCCCGGGGTCTGGAAGCCGCCGAGATAGGGGCCTTGATGGGCGCCAGCTGCATCAATCGCCCAGAACTCCGCATGGTTGGCGAGATCGAACACGAAGGAGTTTTCCGCAGCCGAAGTGAGTGTCGCCAGGTCCGAGCCGCTCCCGAGAGCCTGGGCCTGTGCGCGGGCGGCGCTCCACGAACTGTCGTCGCCGGTGATCAGCGCGACCTGGTACCAGTGATCGTTCCCACCGGAACCGCTGCTCCACTGCACCCACCCCGCCTGCGACAACACGGAAGCAGACAAGACGACCCCGAGAGCCGTTGTGCGAATTGAAAGCGTCATTTCAAAAGACCTCCTATCCCCCGGTGGAGGAGACGCCCATTGTAGGGCGTGTGAACGTGACAAAAACGTTACGCGTTGGCGGAAGGGAGCGATACGGTACAAATGCGTGGTGGAGTGGATGAGGCTCTGCGGGGCGAAATCGCCGACGATCTTGTGGCTTCTTTGACGCCTCGTTCTGGAACAGCGCCCCGCCCATTAAGAAGCCCGTTCAGACCGCCCGCCGGATGATTCCGAACGGGCGGCCTTCTCTCCTTTGCACGGGTCGCCCGAGAGTGAAACGAGCAGTTACCGGCGTCTGAGCCGGCGTCCGACGAGGACGCCAAGGCCAAGCGTGAGGGCGGCGATCGAAGCGGGCTCGGGAACGGCTTCGGCGACGAACGCGAGTTGTGGGCCGCCAGGCGCATCGGTCATGTCGTTCCAAGTGGCCGCGCGTCCGGTCCCGTTCGCGAAGAACTGGAGGACACTCTCGTCGCCGCCGTTGTTGTTGGGCTCGTTGCCAGCCCATTGGGTGAAGGACCACGGCTCGCCGGTCACCCAGGTCCAGCCCCCTGCGGGCTCGCTCGAGCCGGGAGGCTGATACGCGCCGAGATAGGGGCCTTGGTTATTGTTCGAGGCATCGATCGCCCAGTAGATGGGGTTGTCGGCCAGCCCGAATGCGAAGGCATTCTCCGCTTCGGACGTGAGCGTGGCCAAATCGACGGCCTGACCCTGGGGGCCGGTCATCGCCTGAGCTTCGGCGCGCGCCGCGCTCCAGGAATGGTCCGTGCCAGCAATCAGGACGACCTGGAACCAGTGGCCATTGCCGCCCTGCACCCATTGCGCGCCCGCTGTAGCGGCGGTCAACATCGTCGCTGCCAGCGCCAATTCTCTTAGTCCGTATTTCATCGCCTTCTCTCCTTTCATGCTATCCCTGCCACAATGGTGGGAGGGACGTGCGTGACGCAGGCGTGATCGCCTGGCGAATGCACGGGTTCTCGCAAAAATGCCTGCCGTGGAACGGGATCGGGTCTTGAGGATCCAGGTCGGCGGCCAGTTGACCGTCGCTTGCGGGGATGTCCCATTGCCTCCTCCCCCGTCGAAGACGGTCGCCGTGCTGCTCCTCGGACTTTGCCAGAGGGGGCAGCGGTGGAGCCACCGCGCCGAGATCGCGGGCAATCTCTATCCGCAGGGAGACCCTTCGCGCGCACGCATCGCCTTGAGGCAGGCGGTCTTGCGGTTGAGGCGGTGGATCGGTCCCGACCGACTGGAATCGAACACGGAGCATCTGCGGTTGGCGCCCGGGACTTGGCGGTTAAGCGTGGCTCCTGCCACGGACATGGCCCTCGACCGCGTGCATCTGGTTCCCGACCTCGAGCACCCCTGGGTTGATGCCATGCGGGCGCAGTGGAGTCCCGCGGAGCCCCCTCGAGCGACGGACCGGCTCGAAGCCTTTGCGCAGGTCGTCGAGGCGTTCGCCGGCGGGGACCCCGACGTGGCCCGGGCGATCCTTCTGGGAGGACGCGCCGCGGCTCTGCAACTCCCGCCGGACCGCCTCGCAGGGTTGCTGGCGTTGGTGAGACCCCGGGATCGCCGCGACCTCTGGACGCTCGAGTTCTTTCTGGTTCAAGCCGAGCTGTACCATCGGACGGCGAGTTGGGCGACCAGTTTGGCGGCTGCCTCGAAGGCCATCCGTCTGGCGCACCATCGCAAGAGTCGCGCAGGGGCTGTCTCGGGGATGGCCAAAGCGCTGTTCACCCTGTGCGAGATGGGGCAGTTGGGAGCGGCCCAGGAGATGGGACGAGCGCTGGCCTCCTCCACGGGAGCGAGCCGCGACGGCGAAGCGGGCAACGCGCTGGCTTGCCTGGATTGGGACCTCGGCGATTACGGTGGCGCACTGCGTCACATGGATACGATGGCCCGAATCGAGTCGAGTTGGGATCGGGCCACGCGCCTTCACTTTTGGACGAATTTTGCGGTGTTGGCGGCCGAGGCGCGCGAGGAGATGCTTGCGCTTCGATGTTTTGGAGAGGCCCAAGCGCTCCAGCTCCCGGGAGAGCAGGGTGCCTCGCGAGGCATGGTTTCGGTAGCACGTGCGCGCCTTGCGGAGCTTTCAGGCAATCCGGAAGCCGGGAGAGTCCTCCTCGCCCAAGAGATTCCCATCGCCGAGGCCGCAGGGTGGAGAACCGACGTGCTGTACCTGTTGGAGGCCTTGGCGGAGATGGAGTTTGCTTGTGGGGCCCACGAGTCCGCGGTGGCGACGTGGAGGCGTTACCACGGGATGCGCCGGGCCACAGGCTCGCGCCCCACCCCGCGCTATTACGCGAGGCGCGCGCGCGCCCTGCGAGTCTGAGGGCTCCGGTCCGCGGAATTCGGTACCCGGAAAAAGTGCGAGATCGGCGGCCGAGCCCTTGGAACCTCATGCATCGAATTGTTACAATCTCTCTTTCCGTCGCAGTTGGCGGATGGGGGATTGGATGAAGAATTCGACATTGGGGCGTTCCTTGCTGGTGCTCGCGGGCTTGGTGGTCGTAGGTCAGGCGGGCGCCTATTCGTTGCTATCGCAGAAGTGGGACGTTGGTGTGAACAAGGCTGAAGTCATGGCCGGCAACCTTGGGACCGCTGGTTCTGCCACATGGTCCGTCATGGGGGCCGGGTTGGGGATGGAGGGCTATGAGACCCACGGTGGAGCCCTTACGACGTCGTTGACCGCTTTGACATCCGGCGATGAGATCGCGATGATTGGTGCTGCTATTGACGCTTGGGCGGCTGTATGCAACTTCACCAATCTCGGCATGGTCGCGGACGGCGGCGTGAATGGGGGGGCTTCGGAGGCTTCGGGGGGTCATCTAGGCGACATGCGGTTCGCCTCGATCTTCATCGACGGCGGAGCCGGCCCCAATGTGCTTGCCCACGCCTACACGCCTGGCACGGAAACGCTCAACGGAGCTGGCGGGACGATCCTTGGCGACGTCCACTTTGACAACGGCAACACGTGGGGGGATGGTTCGGGCGGTACGATCGACTTCTACACGGTTGCCCTCCACGAGATCGGCCACGCGCTTGGCCTGGGTCACTCCTCCGTAACGGGGAGCATCATGGAGCCGGTTTACGCGGGACCGAGGCACACGTTGCACGCGGACGACATCGCGGGGATCCAGGCCATCTACGGCGCGCGGGCGCCCGTGCCCGAGCCTGCGACCATGGTTTTGGCGACTGCGGCGCTCCTGACGGCTGCCCGCCGACGCAAGCGGACTGGATAGACGAGCCGAGGTCGAGCAAAGTGAGAGGGCGGCCCGGGCCGCCCTCTTTTTTTGTTCGGACCCGCAGATTTCACTGGCCCGCACTCCTGCCGGATTTCATCAGAAGCCCCGCTGCGGAGTTGCAATTGCCCGTCTAACGGCCATGGGCGGAGTTCGCCCCTGAAAGGAGAGGCTTCTTCATCATGAATATTCATCGCACCCGTTCGATTCTCTGCGTTGCCGGCGCGTTGGCGCTGGCCGCATCTGGCAGCGCCTACTCGCTTCTGTCCATGAAGTGGGCCCCTGGTGCCAACACGGCCCAGGACATGTCTCCGAATCTGGGGACGCCCGGCGGGGCCACTTGGTCCGTGATGGGCGCAGGCCTTGGGATGCAGGGTGCGGAAACGCACGCCGGCGCGCTCACCACGAGTCTGGGCGGTTTGATCGGCGGTTCGAGCACCGCGGAGGAGATCGCGGCCATCGGTTGGGCGATCGACACGTGGGCGGCGGTCTGCAACTTCACCAACCTCGGCATGGTGGCCGACGGCGGTGTGAACGGCGGCGCCTCGCAAGCATCGGGCGGCCACTTGGGCGACATGCGGTTCGCCGCGATCGGCGGATTCAGCGGGGGCAGCGTCATCGCCCACGCGTACACACCGGGCACCGAAGCCACGGTTTCCTGGGGAACCTTGGGCGGCGACGTCCACTTCAACACGGCCTTCGGCTACGTGGACAACCCCAATGCGGGTTCGGGCAGCATCGACTTTGCGACGATCGCGCTTCACGAGATCGGCCACGCGTTGGGTCTTGGCCACTCGACGGTGACGGGAAGTGTGATGGAGCCGGTCTACGCCGGAGCGCGCCGAAGCCTGCACGCCGACGATATTGCCGGAATCCAGAGGGTCTACGGCACGCCGGTTCCGGAGCCTGCTTCGATGGCCGTGCTGAGCGTCGGCGTCGTGACGATGATGCGCCGTCGCCGAAGGAGCGCGTAGGTCTCGCTCGCTTGTCGGTTCGTTAGGGATGGGGTGCCTCGGTCCGGGGGTGCCCCTTTCTCTTGTTTGGCCTGCGCGTCCCGATGGAATCGGGAAGGTCGCCGGCCGTTCCCGCCTCGGGGGTAGAATCTCCTTTCACGTCGTCGGGGCGTGGCGCAGTTTGGTAGCGCGTCCCGATGGAATCGGGAAGGTCGCCGACCGTTCCCGCCTCGGGGGTAGAATCTCCTTTCACGTCGTCGGGGCGTGGCGCAGTTTGGTAGCGCGCTTCCATGGGGTGGAAGAGGTCGCACGTTCGAATCGTGTCGCCCCGACCAGGATTTCGAACCTAAAACTCCCACGTATCCGGTGTGAACCCCTTGGATTCTTCAGCGAGTCTCTCAAATTTCTCTCAGTAAATTGAGAGACCTGATGAGAGACTCATCGTCGAAACCGCTCATTCCAGGTTCAGTTCTGGGCCAATGACCTCTTCCGCACCGTGGAAGAGATCCTCCCAATCGTCTCGGCATGAGGTCGTTGCCGTGAGGACCGTCCAGTACGCAACGAGCGAAGTTGGCGCGGGGCGAAGACGTCGTGGGGACACCGAAGTCCCCATTCGTCATTTTCGCTGAACCAGTAAAATTACCGGCTATTCCTGATTGACATACCCCCCCCCCAAGTCCTTATCCTAACCAGTACCTGGAGGTCTTAGGACATGCGTATCGGATTGGTTGCCAACCGCCTTCTCTCACTCGTTTTGTGCGTCACGCTGCTGCTGGGCAGCTCTTGGTCCGGCATCGCGTACACCTACTCTGGGATCTCGACCGCGCTGCAGGGTTTCCGTCTGCGGCCCGGCCAGTACACCGAAGCCCCCAAGGCACCGTATCTCGGCGCGCATCCGAGCCGGGACCCGCGCGGCAGAGGCATTTGGAGCAAACAGACGCTTTCAGATTTCGAGACCGCCAATGTGGACCGGCTTCAAGCCTCCCTCGAGCCCTCGCCAATGGCGGGCATGCACACCCTCTCGGTCGACCCGGCGCCGGGAACGACCTTTCCCTGGGAGGGAGCGTTCCCGTCCCACTACGGCATCGTCAACTCCGGTTGCGGCAACAAGCTGACCGCTGTGCCGCTGCTTTCTTGGAAGTGCAGGGGCGGCATGGTCCTGGACTTCACGCTCTACAACAACTCGCAATCGAGCTATGTCGACGAGCTGGGGCACCACTGGACTTGGACCTACGACATCTACATCAACAACCTCACGGGCAATCCCATCGTCCACTGGGGCGACGGACTCTGCATCGCGTTCACCAAACACGTCGATGGTGGAACGACGACCTACATCGCCCCGGCCGGGACGTACGACGATCTGGTCAAGAACGGAAACGACACCTGGACGCTAACGAGGAAGGACGGCACCGTCTACTCGTTCAACGACGATGGGTTCTGCGGGCAGATCGAAGACCGCAACGGCAACGCCATCACGCTCTCGCTCGATGCCAACAACTACGTCACCACCATCACCGACCCGACGGGCAGGGAGATCGATCTGGATTACGACGGCAGCCACCGGATCACCTCGATCACGGATCCCTTGGACCGGGTGTGGGAGTTTTCCTACAACGGCTCGAACGAACTGACCGAGATCGAGTGGCCGGATCTGGATTCGGTCGCTTACTCGGACACTTTCACCTACGGCACGGGCCACGTCATCGCCAGCCATACGGACCGGCGCGGAAAGACCTGGTCGTTCACCTACAACACCGACGCCTCGCTTGCCACCGAGACCGACCCGCTGAGCCACCAGGTGAGCGTGAGCTACTCCTCCGGCGCCACGACCCGAACGGATCCGCTCTCTCATACGCGCGTGGACAACTATTCCAGCGGCAAACTCACGAGCCGCGTCGACGAGTCGAGCTTCTCGGTCAGCTTCACAAGCCGCGATTCGAACAACAACGTCACCGCAATGACCGACCGGCGGGGCAAGAGCTGGTCGCTAACCTACGACTCGAGTGGCAACGTCACCTCGGTCACCGATCCGCTCTCGCACGCCAAGACCTTCACCTACAACTCGTTCAGCCAGGTGCTCACGGCCACGGACGAGCTGGACAACGAGACGGTGTTCGAGTACGACGGCAACGGGAATCTGGAGACGGTCACCGATCCAGTGGACCGGACCATTGAGACCAACGGCTACGACGCCTACGGCCAGATCACCTCCAGCTCGAACTACCTCGACGAGGAGACCACGCTCGGCTACGACACCGACGGAAACCTCACGAGCATCACCGATCCGCTCTCAAACGAAACCGTCCTGGTCTACGACGATCTGGGGCACCTGACGAGCGTGACCGATGCTAACTCCAACACCGAGGAGGTGGAGTACGACGATTGGGGCCGTCCGGTTCTGTTCACCCATGAGGATGCCTCCACGTTGGAGCGCACGTACCTGGTGACCGGCCAGATCCTGACGCAAACCGACGAGCTGAGCCACACCACGACCTACGCGTACGACAACGCCGGGCGCCCGACCAGCGTGACGAACGCCGAGAGCGAAACGGAGAGCTACGGTTACGACGCGGCGGACAGGCGCACCACCGTGACCAACGGCCGCGGCAAGACGCGAACCTACACGTTCACGAACCGCGGCGAGCCTGCCACGCTCACCCTTGCCGACAGCTCGGTGGAGCAGTGGAGCTACAACGGCAATGGGGACGTCACGGCCTACACGAACCCGCTGTCCCAGGTGATCTACTACACGTTCGACGATGCGGGCAGGCAGACGGCGGTGGACTACCCGGCCGGCACGGACACTTCGTTCGGCTACGATGGCGCGGATCGGCTCGCATCGATGACCGACGCCACCGGTACCACCGAGTGGACCTACGACGACGCCTCCCAGGTCACCGAGCTCGAAACGCCGCAGGGCACGATGGACTACACCTACGATCTGCCAGGGCGCAGGGCGACGATGGTCCAAGCCAGCGGCACGACGACCTACACGTACGACGATGCCGGGCGGCTCGTTTCGCTCGAGAACCCGTTTTCGGAGACCACGGAGTTCGAGTACGACGACGGCGGGCGCCTCACCCAAGAAACCTTCGATTCCGGCGTCTACACGCTCTACGGCTACGATTCGCGCGACAGGACCACCTCGGTGGTGCACAAGACCTCGGGCGCCTCGGCGATCTCCTCGGAGAGCTACACGTGGGACGATGCGGGGAACCTTGAAGAGAAAACCGTCGATACCGTGACCACGACGTACGGCTACGACGACATCGACCAGCTTGTCAGCGAGTCGCGCAGCGGCTACAGCGCGAGCTACACATACGACGCCAACGGGAACAGGGCCTCCAAGACTCTGAACGGCACCACGGAGACCTACACCGTGGACGATGCCGACAAGCTGACCACGATCACGAGCGGCGGCAACACGGTCAAGAGCTTCACGTACGACACGGCGGGCCGGACGACCGCCGTGACCACCAGTGCGGGGACGACGAGCCTCACCTACGACTACGAGGGGCGGATCACGCAGATCACGTACCCGAGCGCGGCGACCAACACGTTCACGTACAACGGCCTGGACACCCGGGTCGGAAAGGTCGACAGCTCGGGAACCAGCACCTATAAGCGCGACGGTGCAGGTGTGCTGGCTCCCGTGCTCTCGGACGGAACGACCGCCATGACGCCCGGCATCTCCTCGCGGATATCGAGCACGACGACGTTCGACCATCACGACTATCTGGGCACCACGAGTCTCCAGACGGCCGCGAACGAGTCTACGGTCTCGACCCGCACCTACGATGCCTTCGGCATGCTGACCTCGACGAGCGGCTCACCCAAGACAGGATTTGGATACGCGGGCGGATACGGATACCAGGGGGATGCCGACAGTGGCCTCACGCTTCTCGGCCATCGCTACTATGATCCCGGCACGGGAAGGTTCCTGACACGCGATCCGGTCAAGGCCGGAAGGAATTGGTATAGTTACTGCGATGCGAGCCCGACAAGGTACGTGGATCCGACGGGCTTTGATGCCTGGTGGAACCATGCTTTTGACGGCGACGTGTGGGAGAAAGGGCTCGCAACTTCGGGAGCAGCTCTCGGCTCAGCTCTGAGCGACATCGGGGCCGAGATCATCAGCCCAGTAACTGAATTGATCGGCCGCGGTCAAATTGATGGATGGGATGGAGGCACCCATCGGGATGATCCGGGATTCGAATTCTCTAAAGGATCTTGGAATGTTGCCATCGTTGCGATTGAACTCATTGGCGGTCTGAAAGCTGGAGGAATTGAAGGTAAGGTCGAACTCCATGGTCCGCATCATTCATTCGGCAAAAGAGGAAAGTTGCCCCATTATCAGACAATTATCTGGCGAAAAGGGGTCGATGGTTCCCACAAGATTCTGCCTCGCATCCCCGTGCCAAAGTGGTTCTTTAACTTCTTCAAGGGCTGGAGAAGGTGATGCTCATTGAAGTGAGTGACCCACGTGAACTCGGAATAATAACTGATGTGCTTCATGATCACTTCTTCTCTCTGCCCTCAGTTTTGTCTCAGAGAGGAGCAGTCGTTATCGTCGAATTCAAAGAGGAACAAGGCTTCCTCAAGAAGAGATGGTCGCCTAGGTCAGAATATCTTACGATACACCACGTTCGTTTCATCGAAGTGAACGACTCGCAACAAGTAAGACTATATGACGTGAACGAACTAATCTACATGGATGGTGTCTTGAGAATCAAGACGGGTATTACCCTGAAGCTCTTGTTTCACGTGGACTCACTGCATCTGACTCTGCGGACGGAGTTGGGAGGTGACTCAGAGCCAGGCGCGCTACCGGGGGTGCGCGGAAAGGAACGGAGGACAGACCGTTAGGTACATGTCGTGTTCTGGGTAATCGGATAGGATCGCCACTGCTTCCGATGAGAGAACTACTACAGAGCGGGAGCGTTGCTTTGTACGGGGTCGCTTATCGCGATGGGCCCGAGCCCCGTCTCTCGATTGGAATCCGGGTCTTAGCGAACAAGGACCAGGATCCGCTTTGGAGTGTGTCCGTTTCGTGTAGGTCGGATGGCCGGCCCCAAGTCCTCCGTTGGATTCGACGATGGGATTCGGCTTCTCTTTGGGATATTAGGCGTTGCGGCCAGGTCTTGGGCCATGTTGGTCAGGCCCCTAGCACAATGGTCAAATCTAGTGAGCATCCGGTGGGTAGCGAGGGGGCGCCCCACCTCGTCGTGTCGGAGTTCACGGAGGAGTTGTTCGACTTGGAGATCAGGGCATCTTGCTCATTTTTGATCCCGACGAGTGCTGGGTACGCATCTCGAGGCCAACCGGCGGATCACCGGTGTGCCACTTTCTCCGATGCACCCACCGAAGCGTTGCCGAGTTTGGCCGGTCGTTGGTCGAGCTTTTCGACACGAGTGAGGCAAGCTCCGCTCACCACTCGAAAAGGGGTCCCAACGACGATCTGTGGTTCTTGGCTTCACCCGACGCGCGTGTCATGGGGGTCTTTAAGAGTCATGGCTCAACAATGGAGTACGACCCAGACATGAGATTGTGGGCCTTCTACACCGCCATCGTCGGGGATGCCGATATTACCGATGTCGAAATATCTAATTCGCTTGAGGTGCGTGAAGTGCAGTGGGTGAGTCTGAGTGTTTTATTCGAGGGCTCCGGTCCCGGCACGGTTTTGCAACTCCACGGTTTGGGAAACCTCTGTAGCGCAAGCGAGGGTCGAGCTAAGGTACAAGTCCCGCAATCGGACACGGTCGATTGCCGTATTAAGGGAGCTTGCCAGCGAGAATGTCGCGATGTACTCGAATCGCGCGGACCCGATGTTTAGGAGAATCCTCGCGGATGCAGAAGCGGCTAGGCGCTCCAGGCCCAGTCTCAAGTTCGTCCCTGAGCCGACCGGCGCCGTGCAGGGGCGCTGGGTGCAACGTGGCACCCCGCGGGCCAATGTCGAGACTCTGAGGTTTGCGTCATTTCCGAGGATGATGGGGGCCGTGATCTCAGATGAGGGATAAGCCGGGGGACGACGCATACACTCGCCCGTGTCTCTCTCAAGTAGACTCGGCAATTGATGGGCTCGTGGGAGAGCGGCATATCGATTGCGACCACGTCGATCGGTTGACGACAAGGGACCTCGGCGGATTCGAGAAGGGCGGAGGCGAACGAGGAACTTGGATCAAGTACCTGTGGTGGATTATTAAGAAATCGCGTTTCCCTACCCCCTTCCAAGTTCCGGATGGAATCTGCCTGGTAACGGCGAGTTTGAAGACTCGCCGTTACAGCCCCTGAACTTGCATCTTGGCACTGGCGGTAACGACTGGTATCTATCCAGCGCCGCCGACTCGTTTGAGGTCTGGGCGATGTACAAACCACCATCCGCCGTTCAGAACCAGGCAACAACCTGGGTCCCGTTTGCGAAATACTCATGGACTTGGACCGGGCTGGCCGACAAAACGAGTGGCAGTTGGGTGCTCAGTTCCCAGAGTGGCGGACCAACGACCCAGCCGAATTTCTGGAAGTTCTTCCCAGAGTGGAACACTTTCTCGCCTAGTCCGTTTCAATTCATAGGAGTGCCACCCCAATGAGACGATTGAACTGTCAGCACCTGGTCATGCTCGCCGTCTTGGCGCTTGCGTCGCCGGCGTCTGCACAACAGCGGTTTTTTCCGCCGGATCCGGTGGAGGTCGCGAAAGAGGCGCGGATACGCGAGCTCATCGAACAGGGGCGTGAGCAGGAAGCAACCGGCAATGTGCAGACCGCAATCGCGAAACTGCAGGACGCCAGTGCTGTAGAAGCGACCCGATCGGGAGGTTTCTTCTCGTGGGCCCGGCTCATGTTGGCGAGGGTTTATTTGCGCGCGGGACGCGACGTCGAGGCCATCGAGGCTTACAAGCACGTGTTTGCCTGGAACGCCGCCAAGGGCGATTTGGAGCCCGGCTTTGGCGACTTCGTCAAATACGCGATGGAGTTCGCGATTCTGCTGGCAAAGAGCGGTCGCCCGGAAGAGGCGAAGGCCATGTACTATTTCGGTCTGCGCAACTTCAACCCCGAGAAGGGGCGGTTTGAGCCCGCTCCCTTCCTCACCGTGTTCGACCCCGAGGAAGAAGGCGAGTGCTGGGAATACACGCCCGAGAGGCTCGAGGCGGCGGCCCTCATGATTCAAATCATGCAGGGCGGGATGTTGAACCGTGCGACCCATGAGGAGACCTCTGCGGTGCAGTTGGCTCCGAAGGTGCGCGAACTCGTCCCAGACTGGTTCTATCCCTATTTGTATCGTGCGGCACAGGGTTGGAACAGCGAACAAACATCCTCCGATTTAGCGCTGGCGCAGGCCCTAGCCAGAACCAGCGTTGAAAGGGAGGTGGTCGAGTTGTACCGACGGCAGCTGGCCGAACACAAAGCCCTGCTTGAAGCCGCGGACCTTGGCTTTTGAAACTCGTGCGTCGAGAGCCAATCGACCGTACGACGCTCGTCGCGTTGAGAAACGAGTTGCGAAAGGACAGGCGGTGGCTCAAACTACTCGGGCTGGTTCTCGGAACTGGGCGCAATCTTCGTCAAGTACTGTTGTCACCCATCCCCAGAGTTTCGGTGCTCCATATCCCGGAGGCGTTCAAGTAATTTGGGACTGGTCTCGTGTCTTAAACTGATGGCGGCCTTCCGAGAGACGATCGACCGCAGGCGTGCCGAGATCTTGGCGTTGGCGGCGCGCTGTGGTGCCCACAGTGTGAGGATCCTCGGCTCCGTTGCGCGCAGGGGAGAGTCGGAACACAGCGACGTGGACTTCCTTGTCGTGCTTGGGCCCGGGCGAAGCCTCTTGGACCATGCTGGGCTGAAACTGGGCTTGGAAGAGCTGCTCGGGCGGCCTGTCCACGTTGCCACCGAGCGCGGATTGAAACCCAAGTTTCGCGAGCGGATCCTCGACGAGGCCGTGGCGCTGTGAGGTCGGTCCACGACCGCTTGGAGGACGTCACGGAGGCGATTCGGCGCATCGAGCAGGAACAGGCCGCTGGCCGGGAGGCGTTCGACGACGATCCCAAGACGCAGGCGTGTGGATGGTCCGCCACATCTTCCTTGCAGTGAATTCACGACGAAACAGGGAACAATCGTGATAACTATACGGTTATAATGCGTAGGTGAGGCGAGAATTCGAGCCGTTCGACGAAGAGGTGATTCTTGCCGAGTTGGAGTCGCTCCCGACGAAGGACCGCTCGAAGCTGGCCGCGCTGATGGAGTTCTACGAGGAAGTTGAAACCGGGAATCCATACCCGGCTCAGATCGACCTCTATGACCATGGAATCTACAGAATCAGGCATGCCAAGGCGAGCTATCAGGGGCGCGCGCTGTTCTGCGTATCGGAAGCCCGGGAGGGATATCAGAAGTTGACCCTCCTCGTTGTGTACAAGAAGGAATCGCACAAAGTGCCCGCCGCCATTCTCCAGACCGCGCGGCGTCGAATGGAACAGCACAAGAAGGGAAAGCCATGAGTTTCATCAAGAAGTACATCAAGGAACAGTGCGAGGCCGATTCTGAGTTTCGGGCGGAGTACGAGGCGGAAGCCCTTCGGCTCAAACTCGTTCGCGCGCGAGAAGCAGCGGGCCTGACGCAACGCGAACTCGCCGAGCTCTTGGGCGTGTCCCAGCCCAGAATCGCGCAGGTCGAGCGTGGCAGCAGGCCGATGAGCACGATGTTCCTTCTGCGCTATGCGGCGGCAGTCCACATGAAGCTAGAAGTCTTGCCGCGCAGATCTGCAAAGGCATCGACCGCCTGATCCCGGCACGGACTCTGAGTACTCTTCCCCGGGCGCGCGCCAAGACTCCCGTGAGCCTACCCAGTCGGGGGAGCCCACCACGGAAGGCGCAGCGGGTCTCTGATATGAAAATGGAGGATCGCGATCGGCTCCAGCCAGTGCCCGCCGCCCCGCTTTCACCCCTGGTTGAGGTCGGCTTGCCCGACCATGGTCCCTCAAATGTCACTCAATTCGCAGAGACGGTGTGAGACTTCCTGAGACGTCTGTAGACTCAAATCCATCGCGTTGAACCTGACCAAACCTCCATGGGGTGGAAGAGGTCGCACGTTCGAATCGTGTCGCCCCGACCAGATTTTGAACCTAAAACTCGCCTTTGCGCGCCTTCAGCGCGCCGTAAGTCACTCAATTATCTCTCAGCGGATTGAGAGACCTGAGGAGTGACTCATCGTCCAAACTGCTGATTCCAGATTCAAACTTGAGCCAATGACCTCTTCTGCACCGTGGAAGAGGTCCTCCCCAGCGACCCGGTTGGACACCGAAGTCCTCACCTGTCATTTTTGTCGAACCAGTAAAATTTCCAGCCCGCCTGGATTGACATACCCCCCCCCCCCAAGTCCTTATCCTAACCAGTACCTGGAGGTCTTAGGGCAAATGCGTTTCGGACTCATCGCGAACCACCCATCAGCGGACCGAGGCTGTGCCAAGTCCTCGTCCGCCAAGTGCAAGGTGAGGGACGACGGATGAAGCTCAGGCTACTGTTGGTTTCGTTCTCCATGCTCCTCGTTCTCACCGGTCTGGTCAGGGCAGGTGAGTACGTGCTTAAGCCAACCGACCCCACCCTCCCGCACAACCCATATGGAGGCACGATCGCTTGGAATGGGAGTTCAAGCAACTATGGCTCCTACGAAACTGGATATGGTTCCGGCATCGCCGGAGCATCGTACGTCAGCTGCAGCGGTACGATCACTACGGTGTATGAATGGCAGCGGGATGAGATCGAGGATCCGAACGACCCCGGCGAGATGATCGATGATCCACTCGATAACCCTCCAGCCGAAGTCGTGTCGAAGCAGTATTGTTTTGCGATGGCCGTTGCAACTTCAGTGGCCTCTAGTCCAATCGCGGTCTCAGACAACGGCTTGGGCTTCGAGCCGGAGATTGGCGGGTATGGCCTCGGAGCCTATTCGATCTGTGAGGGAACCCTCTACACGAAGATCGCGGGAGGGCAGGAGATCACTCTAACGTGCACCCCGAGCGCTTACGCGGAATCGGATGCCACTGACGCCACGGCTTCGGTCCTGTATCGTTCGGCGATCATTGTGCCCAAGGTGGAGATTCTCGGGGCCACGCCCCTCACCTCTCCACTGGATCTCAAAGTGCAAACCGGCCAGCAGATAACGTGCTGGGTAACGCAGACCACCACCGATCCGATTCCGAGCGAGCCGCTGCCGCTCGCAGCGTACTCTTGGGGCACCGAGGCGCCGCCTGGGGTTGAGCTGGTGGATCCCATGCTGTTCAAGAGTTACACCCACACCACATCCCTTGGCAAGCTCAACCACCACGCTCGTTCAGATGTTATTCAGCCGACGTACAGCTTCTTTACAGGGGACAACGGAGTCATAGTCGTGAAGTGCGTCGTCACCTTCGGACCCGCGCCAGAAGGTTCGATGTATGCCGGTGGCCTTCCATCCTTCACGGCCAAGTCCCCAATACTTACGTCGAAGCGACCGATAGGGGATTTTGGGGCAGTGGCGTCCGGTCAAGTCGTGCTCAACGATCCTGACAACTTCCAATTCGGTACGGCAGCGCTAAACGGACAGAGGTGGACGGGCGTCCACATCGATCCGTCCCCTTTTTCCGCTGAGGGGCAAGGATGCTTTGTTCAGCTGATCAGCGCCCAGCGAGACGTTTACAGGAACACCTCACCGGGGTTGCCCTCTCATTTCACTTACTCCACAAGCGGTGCGCTTGACACGGCGTTTCCCTACCCCCTTCCAAGTTCCGGTTGGAATCTGCCAGGTGACGGCGTTTTTGAAGACTCGCCGTTACAGCCCCTGAACTTGTATCTTGGCACTGGCGGTAACGACTGGTATCGGTCGAGCGCGGACGATTCATTCGAAGTCTGGGCGTTGTACAAGCCACCGTCCGTTCAGAATCAAGCGACAACTTGGGTTCCGTTTGCGAAATACTCATGGTCGTGGACCGGGCTGGCTGAGAAGACCGGTGGCAGTTGGGGGATGACTGCCGGGAGTGGCGGCCCAACGTCCGGACTTCAATCCTCTAAGATCTTCCCAGAGTGGAACACTTTCTCGCCTAGTCCGTTTCAATTCATAGGAGTACCGCCCCAATGAGACAATTGAACTGTCAGCACTTGGTCATGCTCGCCGTCTTGGCGCTTGCGTCGCCGGCGGCTGCCCAACAGCGGTACTTTCCGCCGGATCCGGCGGAGGTCGCGAAGGAAGCGCGGATAAGCGAGCTCATCGGCCAGGGGCATCAGGAGGAACGAATCGGCAACGTGCCGGCTGCGATCGCGAAACTGCAAGACGCCTGCGTCGTCGAAGCGACCCGATCAGGAGGTTTCTTCTCGTGGGCCCGGCTTATGCTCGCGAGGACCTACCTGCGCGCGGGGCGGGACGCCGAGGCCATCGAGGCTTACAAGCACGTGTTTGCCTGGAACTCCGCCAAGGGCGATTTGGAGCCCGGCTTTGGCGACTTCGTCAAATACGCGATGGAGTTCGCGATTCTGCTGGCAAAGACCGGTCGCCCACAAGAGGCGAAGGCCATGTACTATTTCGGTCTGCGCAACTTCAACCCCTTTAAGGAGCGCCCCATCGAGCCGATCCCATTCCTCACCGTGTTCGCCCCCGAGGAAGAAGGCGAATCCTGGGAATACACGCCCGAGAGGCTCGAGGCGGCGGCCCTCATGATTCAGATCATGGAGGGCGGGATGTTGAACCGAGTGACCCATGAGGAAACCTCTGCGGTGCAGTTGGCTCCGAGAGTGCGGGAACTCGCCCCAGATTGGTTCTACCCCTACTTGTATCGCGCGGCACAGGGTTGGAACAGCGAACAAACATCCTCCGATTTGGCGCTGGCGCAGGCCCTAGCCCGCACCAGCGTTGAAAGGGAGGTGGTTGAGTTGTACCGACGGCAGCTGGCCGAACACAAAGCCCTGCTTGAAGCCGCGGACCTTGCCCCATCCTCGGATCTTCGTCCGATGAAAGAGGGTGCCGAGCGTCGTGCACGAATGCAGTGTTTGAGACCCAACGAGCAGGTGCTCCGAAGGATCTCGATCGACCTTCCAGGCGGATAGAAGATTGGCGATCGGTTGATCGATGCCGTTGCCCGATATCCCGTTGCGGGTCTCTGATATGTAACTAAGCTCGGCCAGCAAGCCGGCACCGGGGTCTCGGCACCCATCGCGGAACCGGTACCAGGCGTCGCATCTGACAGCAGTTACATGAGCCGCTGAGACCAGCGCGCGTCTGGTCATGGTCACTCAATTGTCTCTCAAATCCCAGAGACGATATGAGACTTCCTGAGATGTCTGTAGACTCAACACCAGCGCGTTGAACCTGCCGAACCCTCCATGGGGTGGAAGAGGTCGCACGTTCGAATCGTGTCGCCCCGACCAGGATTTGAACCTAAATCTCGCCTTTTCGCGCCTTCAGCGCGCTGGAAGTCACTCAAACATCTCTCAGTAAATTGAGAGACCTGATGAGAGACTCATCGTTGAAACTGGTGATTCCAGATTCAAATGTGGGCCAATGACCTCTTCCGCACCGTGGAAGAGGTCCTCCCCAGCGTCCCGGCATGAGGGTCGTTGTCGTGAGGACCGTTCGGTGCGCAACGAACGAAGTTGGCCGTCGTGCTGACACCGAAGTCCTCACCGTCATTCTTTCAGAACTAGTAAAATTACCAGCCAGTACGGATTGACATACCCCCCCCCCCTGGTCCTTATCCTAACCAGTACCTGGAGGTCTTAGGACACATGCGTATCGGACTGGTTGCCAACCGCCTTCTCTCACTCGTTTTGTGCATCACACTGCTGCTGGGCAGTTCCTGGTCTGGCATCGCGTACACCTACTCTGGGATCTCGACCGCGCTGCAGGGTTTCCGTCCGCGGCCCGGCCAGTACACCGAAGCCCCCAAGGCACCGTATCTCGGCGCGCGTCCGAGCCGGGACCCGCGCGGCCGAGGCATTTGGAGCAAACAGACGCTTCAAGATTTCGAGACCGCGAACATGGACCGCGCTCAGGCCTCCCTCGAGCCCTCGCCCATGGCGGGCATGCACACCGTCTCGGTCGATCCGGCGCCGGGCACGAACTTCCCGTGGGAGGGAGCGTTCCAGTCCCACTACGGCATCGTCAACTCCGGTTGCGGCAACAAAATGACCGCGGTGCCGCTGCTTTCTTGGAAGTGTCGAGGCGGCATGGTCCTGGATTTCACGCTCTACAACAACTCGCAATCGAGCTATGTCGACGAGTTGGGGCACCACTGGACCTGGACCTACGACATCTATATCAACAACCTCACGGGCAACCCCATCGTCCATTGGGGAGACGGTCTCTGCATCGCCTTCACCAAGCACGTCGACGGGGGAACGACGACCTACATCGCCCCGGCCGGGACGTACGACGATCTGGTCAAGAACGGAAACGACACCTGGACGCTGACGAAAAAGGACGGAACGGTCTACTCGTTCAACGACGAAGGGTTCTGCGGGCAGATCGAGGACCGCAACGGAAATGCGATCACGCTCTCGCTCGATGCCAACAACTACGTCACCACCATCACCGACCCGACGGGCCGTCAGATCGATCTGGATTACGACGGCAGCCACCGGATCACCTCGATCACGGATCCCTTGGACCGGGTGTGGGAGTTTTCCTACAACGGCTCGAACGAACTGACCGAGATCGAGTGGCCGGATCTGGATTCGGTCGCTTACTCGGATACTTTCACCTACGGCACGGGCCACGTCATCGCCAGCCATACGGACCGGCGCGGAAAGACCTGGTCATTCACCTACAACACCGACGCCTCGCTTGCCACCGAGACCGACCCGCTGAGCCACCAGGTGAGCGTGAGCTACGCCTCCGGTGCCACGACCCGAACGGATCCGCTCTCTCATACGCGCGTGGACAACTATTCCAGCGGCAAACTCACGAGCCGCGTCGACGAGTCGAGCTTCTCGGTCAGCTTCACCAGCCGCGATTCGAACAACAACGTCACCGCGCTGACCGACCGGCGGGGCAAGAGCTGGTCGCTAACCTACGACTCCAGTGGCAACGTCACCTCGGTCACCGACCCGCTTTCGCACGCCAAGACCTTCACCTACAACTCCTTCAGCCAGGTGCTGACCGCCACGGACGAGCTCGACAACGAGACGGTGTTCGAGTACGACGGAAGCGGAAATCTGGAGACGGTCACCGATCCCTTGGACCGGGATGTCGAGACGAACGGCTACGACGCCTACGGCCAGTTGACCTCGAGCAGCAACTATCTCGACGAGGAGACCACCCTGGCCTATGACACGGACGGGAACCTGACCAGCATCACGGATCCGCTCTCAAACGAGACGGTACTCGTTTACGACGATCTGGGGCACCTGACGAGCATCACGGACGCGAACTCGAACACCGAGGAGGTCGAGTACGACGATTGGGGCCGACCGGTTCTGTTCACGCATGCTGACGCCTCCACGAAGGAGCGTACGTACCTGGTGACCGGCCAGGTCCTGACCCAGACCGACGAGCTGAGCCACACCACGACCTACGCGTACGACAACGCCGGGCGCCTGACCAGCGTGACGAACGCCGAGAGCGAGACCGAGAGCTACGGCTACGACGCGGCGGATCGCCGCACCACCGTGACCAACGGCCGCGGCAAGACCCGCACCTATACGTTCACAAACCGCGGCGAGGCGGCGACGCTGACCCTTGCCGACAGCTCGGTGGAGCAGTGGAGCTACAACGGCAACGGGGACGTCACGGCCTACACGAACCCGCTGTCCCAGGTGATCTACTACACCTTCGACGATGCGGGCCGGCAGACGGGGGTGGACTACCCGACCGGCACGGACACCTCGTTCTCGTACGACGATGCCGACCGGCTGACCGCGATGAGCGACGCCACCGGCACCACCGAGTGGACCTTCGACGACGCCTCGCAGGTCACCGAGCTCGAGACGCCCCAGGGCACGATGGACTACACCTACGATCTGCCCGGGCGCAGGGCGACCATGGTGCAGGGAAGCGGCACGACGACTTACTCGTACGACGATGCCGGGCGGCTCACTTCCCTGGAGAACCCGTATTCGGAGACCACGGCGTTCGAGTACGACGACGGCGGGAGGTTGACTAAGGAGACCTTCGATTCCGGCGTCTACACGCTCTACGGCTACGATTCTCGGGACCGGACCACTTCGGTGGTGCACAAGACCTCGGGAGCCTCGACGATCTCCTCGGAGAGCTACGCGTGGGACGACGCGGGGAACCTTGAAGAGAAAACCGTCGATACCGTGACCACGACGTACGGCTACGACGACATCAACCAGCTTGTCAGCGAGTCGCGCAGCGGCTACAGCGCGAGCTACACATACGACGCCAACGGGAACAGGGCCTCCAAGACTCTGAACGGCACCACGGAGACCTACACCGTGGACGATGCCGACAAGTTGACGACGATCACGAGCGGCGGCAACACGGTCAAGAGCTTCACGTACGACACGGCCGGGCGGACGACTGCCGTCACCACCAGTGCGGGGACGACGAGCCTCACCTACGACTACGAGGGGCGGATCACCCAGATCACGTACCCGAGCACGGCGACCAACACGTTCACGTACAACGGTCTCGACACGAGGGTGGGGAAGGTCGACAGCTCGGGAACCAGCACGTACAAGCGCGACGGCGCGGGGGTGCTGGCACCGGTGCTCTCGGACGGCACGAGCGCCATGACCCCCGGCATCTCCTCCAGGGCATCGAGCACGACGACGTTCGATCATCACGACTATCTGGGCACGACGAGTCTGCAGACCGCTGCGAACGAGTCGACGGTCTCGACCCGAACCTACGATGCGTTCGGCATGCCGGTCTCGACATCAGGCACCCCGAAGACAGGCTTTGGCTTTGTTGGAGCTTGCGATTACCAGGAGGATGTCGACTCCGACCTCAAACTGCTCGGGCATCGCTACTACGATCCCTCTACTGGCAGGTTTCTAACGCGGGATCCACTTGGATATGATCGCAATTGGTACCAATATGTTTCTGGCAACCCGCTGAACGGCGTCGACCCCAGCGGTCTAATCCGCTGGAGCTTTCTACTAAAGAAGCTTGCGCAACTCGTAGTTCAAGACCTTACAGATCCCGATGACGTTGTTCGGGAGGTAGTAGACGGAGCCAAACGACAAGTAATCGAGAGGAAGTACGTACCGCACAACGACGATCTCCCGGGTGGGTGGTACATTCCGCCAAAACCTCGCGCGCCACTCTTTGTTGTTCCCCTATCAGATCTGGGTGATCGGGTAGGTGGTTGGCCAGGTGAGATAATCGACTGGGTGAATCCAATTGGCATGATCCAAGACGTCGTGGACTTCACGTTGCTACCGTGGACTGACGGGGTGCGCGGAGATGGGATCATCCCCTTCCCAGGACTACGGCCAGAAGAGCGGCCAGGAGTTGAGGGGCACAAAGGCCGAATCAACTGAATGCCACCAACACTGCCAGGTAGGCTGAGCTGCCGTAGTCGATGAGCTCACCGAATCAGCACTCAACATTGGCCGAACTCTTGGCGCGCAAGGTCCTGGCTTTGAAGGCGGACGAGCGTATCGAGGCAGCTGATGCGATCCGGTCCGCGACACCGTTCGACAAGTGGGCCGAGCCTGCGCGATCAGATGCGATTTGCGAGTTCCTCGCAGCGATTGGGGAGCCCCAAGCTGCACTTATCGCCGCGAGTTCGTTCCAGCGCTCTTGTTCCGATCCTTGGAGTGGCGTCTTGCTCGCTTGGGCGCAGGCGGGGTGTCACATGGAACGACATGCCATTGAGACCCTCAAGGGGGTTCACTGCATCCGCGAATATCGAACGTGGGCCGAAGAAGGAACGTTTAGAATGCTGCTGGCTTTGGGGGAGTTTGAGCGGGCTGCGACCTTCCTAACCAGCGGCGAATCAGGCGTTGCAGAACAAGGCGACAGAATGGCGCGCTGGCTTGAATCCACACGGTCCACGCGGGGGCGTCGGTTTGAGGAACGCGGTGGATGGCACAAGCTCAGGCTCCTAACCAGCGAGGGAGCACACGACACGGATGGGCTCTCGGACCACTGGACTTGCCACGAGAAACTCCACGATGTGGGAACCAAGCTTGTTAGAGGCGATCTGGGAGGTGCGGCTCGAGAGGCGAGGCTACTGACTCGAGTGGCTCCTCAGTATCCGTCAGGGTGGTGCCTCCTGGGCGCCGCACTCTCAAAGCTCCACGAACTTGATCGGGCCGAAGAAGCATTCGGCATCGCACTGGAACTGTGCCCGTCCTATTCGCTGGCGAGGTTCGGCCGCGCGCAAGTCAGATTCCGGCGCCGACGGTTTCATCTTGCGGCGCTTGACGCTGAGGAGGTAGTCCGAGCGGAGCCCATGCGACTGAAGGCTCATGCCATCGTATTCAGGTCCTTGATGTGGGTGGGACGCTTTCGAGACGCTTGGCATGCCTGGCGTGCGAGCAATTCCGCCGTCGAGCATGCACTGCGAGTCGAGCAGCTTGCCGATTCTTACAAGGTCCAATAATCCCTGCAGTCACCAACGAGGGCGAGGTCTTCCCCTCGAAGACAGGTTTGATTTTTGTTTTTTTGGGGGGGGGTACGGCTACCAGAAGGACACGACACATCGATTACTGCAAGGTACATGCTCGGGGCGGTGACGAGGTCTGGGCCGCAGTGGAGAACGACTTGCCTGAGCTGAAATCTTCTGTTGAAGGACTCTTGAGATCTCTCCCTGATGACCCGTAGGGCTGTAACGCTTATGGGCGAGAACGGACTGGTTGCGGTCTCTCAATAGTCTCTCAAATCCCAGAGACGGTCTGAGACTTCCTGAGACGTCTGTAGACTCAAAACCACCGCGTTGAACCTGCCAAAACCTCCATGGGGTGGAAGAGGTCGCACGTTCGAATCGTGTCGCCCCGACCAGAATCACTGGAGATCAAGGCTTGGAAGAGCCGGTCGAGGATCGGGGAACTGGTGGCCACCAAGAAACCGTAGCGCGTCCCGCGGAGCGGGAAGGTCGCACGTTCGAATCGTGTCGCCCCGACCAGAATCACTACGTGAAGGTGTTTGTTCACGTTCTCCAAAGTGGGACCAGCGGTGCGTACTACGTCGGAACGTCTGCCGACCCGGACAAGCGCTTGACCGAGCACAACCGCGGCCAAACTCGATCGACCCGGCACGGGGTTCCGTGGTGCAAGGTGTGGTGCAAGCCCCACCCGAATCGGGCCTCGGCGATGGCCCGAGAGCGTGAGATCAAGGCTTGGAAGAGCCGGTCGAGGATCGAGGAACTGGTGGCCACCAAGAATCTGTAGCGCGTCCCGCAGAGCGGGAAGGTCCTCCCAATGGCATCGGAATCGCCCCGATAGTGCCAACCCCACCGTTTGTCTCACTAACTCGCCAGCCGTTCCAGGAGTAGCTCTACTCCGCTCCCTCCCGGATCAAACTCTCAAGATCGAGAGGGAGCGTCGTCATCTCGAGGTTTCCCTCTCGATCGCGGGGCCACTCGGCCTCGGGGCGGTCCCGGTACAACTCCACCCCGTTTCCGTCCGGGTCCCTGAGGTACAGGGCCTCGCTGACACCGTGGTCCGCCGCGCCGTCCAACGGCCAGTCGGCCTCCACGAGCCGGCGGAGCGCGTCTCCCAATTCGGCCCGGTTGGGGTACAGGATCGCCAGGTGGTACAGCCCGGTGGAGCCCCGCGGCGGCGGCGACCCGCCGAGGCTCTCCCACGTGTTGAGCGCGATGTGGTGGTGGTAGCCGCCGGCCGAAAGGAACGCGGCCCCGGTCATGGTCTGGGTCCGCTGGAACCCGAGAAGGACCTCGTAGAACGCGAGGGCGCGGTCCAGATCGGCCACCCGCAGGTGCACGTGCCCGATGCGCACCTCCGGGTGGATCTCCTTTTCCGGCCCCGCGCTCATTCAGACTCCAGATCGGCGCCCGGCCCGGGCTTGGTCGCTCGGATGAAAGCCCCCATGATCTTGCCGTCGAGCGCCTGCCTGTCGGGATCGCTCAAGGCCTCCACGCCGTTGGGGGCCCACGCCCCCTCGAGCTGGGAGAACTGGTAGCGGCGCGTCGGCTCGACCGACGCGTCGGAAAAGCCCGCGGCCTCCAGCTTCGCCAAGTACTCCGAGGTCTCCAGCGCGCCCGCCACGCAGCCAACGTACAGCTCCATGTCCCGCCGCACCGCTTCGGGGAGCGGACCGTCCACCACGACGTCCGACACCGCGAACCGCCCGCCGGGCTTCAGCACGCGGAACGCCTCGCGGAGCACCCGGTCCTTGTCGCTCGAAAGGTTGATTACGCAGTTCGACACGATCACGTCGACGCTGGCGTCCGGCAGGGGGATCTCCTCGATGTGACCCTTCAGGAACTCCACGTTCTGCGCCCCGGCCTCGGCCTGGTTCTTCCGGGCCAGCTCGAGCATCGCGTCGGTCATGTCCAGCCCGTACGCGAAACCCGCTGGTCCCACCCGGCGCGCGGAAAGCAGCACGTCGATGCCGCCGCCGCTTCCAAGATCCAGCACGGTCTCCCCCTCGCGCAGCTCCGCCAGCGCCGTGGGATTGCCGCACCCGAGGCTGGCCAGCAGCGCGGCCTCTGGTATCTGCGACGCCTCGACGTCGGTGTAGAGATCGCTCGTGATCGGGTCGGAGGCGTTGGTGCAGCAGCCGTCCCGCGCGGGCGCGTCGCCACAGCACGCCTCGCCCGGGCAGCAGGACGCGGCCCGCCCGTCCAGCACCCGCAACGCCGCTTCGCCGTAGCGCTTGGCCACCAGTTCGCGCACGTCGGTGCGATCGGTCAACGAATCAGCCATGGGTTGTCTCCTTGGCGGCGAGTTCGCCGCTCTCTGCAAAAAGTTCCAAGGTGCCGGCGAGATCGCGCAGTGAATCGCGCCGCGGGGCGCACAGAATGTGACGGCCCCGCTTTTCGGTCGTGATCAGGCCCGCGGCGCGGAGTTCCTTGAGGTGGAAGCTCAGGGTCGACGGCGCCCCGTCGAGGCTGCAGCAAACGTCCCCCACCGTGGGGCCCTCCAGCGGCCGGACCTCGCCCCGCTCCCCGAGCGCGACCGTGCAGTCGCACCGGAGCAGGAACCGAAGGACCCGCACCCGCGTGGGATCCGCGAGGGCCTTGCAGGCCGAAGAAAGACCGTCGACATCCATGCGGGCATTATACACATCTTTCTAGAAATATAGAAGTAACTCGTGGCCGAACGCGGGCCCTTCGTCCCGGTGCGCCCCGGACGACCGAACTCCGCCCGGGGCGTACCGTCAACAACCTTCATGGTTGCCCTCTTGCTCACCCTTGCGATTCAAGCGCCTCAACCTCAGACCGTCTCGTGGAAGATCGATGGCGTCGAGCGGACCGCCGTCGTGGTAGCGCCGAGCGTGGGGTCCGCGCATCCGCCCGTGCTCTTCGGATTCCACGGACACGGAGGCAACGGCCGGCAGTTCGCCCGTTCCGCGGGAATCGTGGGGAACTGGCCCGAAGCCGTCATGGTGTTCCCCAACGGCTTGCCGACACCCGGCATGACCGACCCCGCGGGGAAGAAGCCCGGCTGGCAGCAGAAGGCGGGCGACCAGGGGGATCGCGACCTCAAGTTCTTCGACGCGATGCTCGCGTGGGTCGACAAGACCTATCACGCAGACCCGAAGCACCGGTACGCGATGGGGCACTCGAACGGGGGGCGCTTCACCTACCTGCTTTGGGCGCAACGCGGCGACAAGTTCGCCGCCTACGGACCGTCCGGGAGCCCGGGTTGGACCCTGGTCCCGCAACTGCGGCCCGCGTCGGCGTTCTTCATCGCCGGCGAGAGCGACCCGCTGGTCCCGTTCGCCTCCCAAAAGCGCACGATCGACGCCTTGGCGCGCAAGTTCGGCGTCGGCGAGTGGAAAGGCACGGGCCTCGTGAAGCGGGCGACCGGGCGCGATGGCGTCGTGTTCGGCACGTACCTCCACCCGGGCGGCCACGAGTATCCCTTGGCAGGCGCCAAGGCAACCTTGGAGCTCTTCCGCGCCGATGCAGCCCGCGAGCATGCCCGTGTCGCAGTCGATGAACCCCAGCTCAGAGAACAACACCGAGTTCCCAGGCCCCTGTCAGAATCGGGGAGTGAGGTATCGGATCGAGTTGCTCGGGAAGCTGCGCATTGAACCGCTGGATCCAGGGCATGCACCGATCCGCTCGTACGCAAAGATTGTTGCCTACCCGGCCCTCCACGAAGGTCGACCCGTTGGCAGAAGGCGCATAGAGGGCGACCTGTAACCCGAAGTCGATGCTGCGGCCGCACAGAACAGATTGCGAGTCGCGCTCACCGCGTTGCGGAAGATCTTGGAAACTCACTCCGGGAGACACCGGAGGGCCCCGCCCTCGACTTGACGTCCGCCGAGGTGGATCTCTTCGAACTTCGGGAGCGCATCGCCGAGGCCGAGCAGGCCATCGATGAGCGCGACGAGTGCCTTGCGTTGCAGGCGATCCTCCAGTACCTGGGCGAGCCCTTGCTTCCCGAGACTCACGACGAGTGGGTCGAACCGTTTCGATCCACCTGGCACACCCTTGCAAGGCAATCCCTGCGACGACTGGCTGACCTTGTCGAGCACAGGTGGATTGGAGGTCGCGCTTGCCGCGGCCACTGCGGGCCTGCGCCACGACCCTTTCGACGACGTGTTCTGACGGCTTCGTATGACGTCCTGCGCGGCTTTGGGACGGACCGGCGAGGCGCTTGCCGAGTTTGCTGCGGCTCACACGAAGTACAAGCAGTTGGGCGGCAAATTCCGATCCGAGACATTGCGTCTCGCAAAGTCCCTGCGGATGGCTGATACCCCACCCCAGCGCGGCCGAAGCCTGGGACGCGACGTGACCGACTTCCTGGGCCAAACCGTCGCCAACCTCGTCGAACAGCAGCCCGATCAAGCCTTGGAGCTCTTCCCGATCCGAGCGGTCGAAGCCGCCCTGATTCGGAAACCACACCTTGCGGTTCCCGTCTTCGATGCGCTCCTGGAAGCCTGGGATCGCCGGGACGAACGGTGGTCCGAAGTGGTCATTCAAGCTGTCGCAGCCTTCTCCGCGACACATCGGGCAGACCGGACCCTTGAGCTGGCACGGGAGGTGCTGGTCGTTTCGCGCGACCCTTGGGTCCGCCGCAAGGCACACCTCTATCGCGCCTTCTCCCTTGCCCAGATCCGGGACTTCGATGGAGCGCTCACAACGCTTGTCGAGTACGAACGCGAATTGGAAGAGCATCCCGACGAACTCGCCCTTCATACGCTGCTCCTTCAACGTGGGACGTTCCTTTGCCAGTTGGGACGGTTTGACGAGGCTCGCGTCTGCTTCGAGCGAACCCTCCGTTTTCACGAGGGGCAGACCGACTCTCTCGGGATCGAACGACTCGCAATCGTGCGCGGAAAGTCGGGCATATGCACTTGTTGCTGGGGCAGTGGGACCAGGCGCTCCTCTTCCTCGAGGCCGCAACGGCCACCGCTCGGGAGGTCGGCTTCGACCGAATTCTTCCAATGATGCTTGCGCTTCTGGGGGCGTGTTGGGTCCGAATGGGCCGGGCAGCTCAGGGCGCGTACAACCTCCATGACAATCGGGCGGTCCAAGTGGGCCTCGACCTCGCGTGCTTCTCGCTCGCCGAACTGGGTGAGGTCGCGTTCGCCGCGTCGGTCTTGGATTGGGCCGAGCAGGCCCGTCAAGCGGAGCGGCACGAGTGGTCGGTTGCGGAACGGCTCCTTGTGGATCGCGTGCGTTCTCGGGCTCCCAAGAAGTACGTGCGTCTCGATCCGAAGACCGAGCCGAAGACCGTGCTCAACGAAGTCGCCCGAACGTTGCGGCGCAGCGCACAAAGCGCACCTGTGCATTGAGGCGACGGTCTGATCGACAACGACCGAACTCCGCCGGGAGCGTTCCGTGAACAACCTTCATGGTTGCCTTCTTGCTCACCCTTGCGATTCAAGTTTCGCCGCATACGGACCGACCGGGAGCGATGGAGTCGTGTTCGGCACCTACCTGCACCCGGGCGGCCACGAGTATCCCAAGGCAGGCGCCAAGGCGACCTTGGAGCTCTTCCGCGCCGACGCCCGGGGAACTACTGCTTGCGACGTCGCCGAAGGAGCGCAAGTCCGGCGCCCAACGCCAACACGGTGGCTGGTTCCGGAACCGGGTTGGCTTCTCCGCTGATCCCGAAGACCCCGATGTCGTGGAAGGTGATGCCCGACGTCTCGTTGTTGGTGAACGAGACACTCTGCAGGGTACGTGCCTGATCGCCTGCAGACAGGCTCACGGTGATCTGATAGAGCCGAGGGTTCGTCGAACCGACCGCATCGAAGATTCCGTCGCCTCGGCCCACCCGGCCGAATCCGCCGATCGCCACGCCCGCTTGGTTGAAGTTGTCGTTCGCCGTGAAAGTTCCGGTCGTCGCCCCACCCGTCGAGAAGTTGAGCGCGTACGAGCCGGGATGGCTCCCGTTGAACCCCGTCACGAGGAATGCAAGGCTGAGATACTTGCCGGGCGAAACCAGCGACAGCGTCCCAGACGTTGACCCGGAGCCAGCCTGCTGCAGCCACAAGAGGTTGTTCGCACTGGGTGGTGCGATCTGGAACGTGGTTGAAGCGTCAAGTGCGCTGACAAACGGCGTCGTCGGCAGTCCGGAGGTCGGGGCGCCCGGGTTGTAACCCTGGGTGTAGTACACGTAAATGCTATCGAGCGTCCCCGTCGTGCTGCCGGCGGGCGAACCGAGCCCGTCCGCGATCCCATCGTAGTTGTAGCCGCTCAATGCCAGCGGGGTGCGCTGGGCCAGCGCTGTTCCACAGATCGAAACCAAGAGCGCGATCCCGAAAGCCTTTTGCATCATTCTTCTCCTATCTGTCCAACAAACTCACTGGCAGAAATACGGGGGTTGCCCGCAGGAGTCCATTCTAATCCAAGGCATTCGCGAGCACAACCCGTACAATTACGGGGCGCAGTTACGGAATGTAGGTCGCGGCTGGCTTGTCCACCTTGAACGCGGCAAAATCGCTCCGGCGGATGAAGCCCCAGGGCTTGATGCCCGCATGGCCGTCCGTGAACACGTAGTTCCCCTTGTTCCGGTGCCCCTTCGTGGGGAGGCCGTTGTACGACGCCGAGGAGCCACACGGTGGTGGGCCGACATCGGAGGGACCCTGCGATGGGTAGTTCCGGCCCGCGAGCTTGCCCGTGTCACAGTCGATGAACCCCGAACCCCAAATGCCGCCGACGTACTGGTCCGCAACCGCCGGGGAGTACTGCTCCACCCAAGCGACGGTCCCCGCGGGATCGCTGAACACGGTCGTGGGGCGACCCGCCGTCGTCCAGGAGCCCGGGCTCAAGAACCGGTACAAGCCCGTGTTGGGATCCGTGTCCGAGGTGCCGTACTGGACCGTGTAGATCGGGCCCACGTACGAGTACGACCGGGTAATGAGCTTGAGCCGGTAGCTGCCGTCCCACCACGGAACGGAGTTGGGGGCGACGCGCCGCTGAGGATCGCTCGGACACGTCCAGATCTGGTCGTTCTTGGTGTACGGCTTGACCTGCATCTCCGGCGGCATGAAGTTCGTGTTGCCGCCGTTGACGGGCGGAACCAGCGCGGCCCAGGCCATGTAGCAGTCGTCGTAATCGCCCGCGTACATCATCGTGGCCAGCCCAATCTGGTGGTGGTTGCTCAGGCACGTCGTCTGCTTGGCCGCCTCCTTGGCCTGGGCGAAGACGGGAAACAGAATGGCCGCAAGGATCGCGATAATCGCGATGACGACCAGCAACTCAATCAAAGTAAAGGCACGTTTCAAAAGGGAACCCCCGCGAGAAGATCTCGCAAGGGCAAGTATAGTGCGGTTCCTGCGGATTGGCAAGCAAATCGGCCGCCCGAATCCCGGGATATCCACCAGCACTCTCGCTATCGCCGTAACGCCTGCCCCAGGCACCCCGTACAACTAACGGCAGCGCGGTGAAAGAGGCCGCGCCGTCGCAGGAGGTTGGGATGCTCGCATACGCATGGCTGGCGGTTGGTGCTTGGGCGCTTCAGGGAGGTCCCGCCGTCGATCCCGGCTCCCTCCAGATCCTGGACAGCGAGGGACGGCCCGGGGTGGCGTGTCCGCTCAAAGGCACGGACGTCGGCGCGACGATCGAAGGGTTTGGAGCCCGTGTCGTAGTCGTCCAGACGTTCACCAATCCGAGTCCGAAGCCCATCGAGGCGATCTACACCTTCCCGCTCCCCGAGAACTCGGCTGTCGACGGGATGCGCATGTTCGTCGGCGACCGCATCATCGAAGGGGTGATCAAGAAGCGCGCCGAGGCGCGCGAGACGTACGAGAAGGCGAAGAAGGAGGGCAAGTCCGCGGCGCTGCTCGACCAGCAAAGGCCGAACATCTTCACCCAGTCCGTTGCGAACATCCCGCCCGGCGCGGAGATACGGGTGGCCATCACCTACGTTCAGATCCTCAAGTTCGAGAAAAGCGAGTTCGAATTCGTGTTCCCGATGGTGGTCGGGCACCGTTTCACCGGAGCCACGACGCCCGATCCGGAGAAGGTCAGCCCGCCGATCGTGCCTCGGGGCACCCGCTCGGGAGCGAACATTCGCCTGACCGTCACCCTCGATGCCGGGGCGCCGATCACCTCGTTGTCTTCCGTCCTTCATAGGGTCGACGTGGAGCGCGAGGGCGCCACCCGCGCCCGTGTCCAGCTGGCGAACGCGAACGAAATCCCGAATCGCGATTTCATCCTCCACTACAGCGTCGCGGGGGACAGCGTGGTCGGAAGTCTGCTCACGACGACCGACCCCAAGAAGGGCGGGTTCTTCACCCTCGTGCTCGTCCCGCCCAAAGCTCCAACCGAGAGCCAGGTGACGCCCAAGGAAGCGATCCTCGTGATCGATCAAAGCGGGAGCCAGGACGGCCTTCCGATCGAGAAGTCCAAGGCGCTTTCCACCAAGGCGATCGACGCCCTGAACCCCAACGACACGTTCAACGTCGTCTCGTTCGCGAACACCTACACGGTCCTCTGGCCCCGACCGCGTCCCGTCACCACCGCCAATCAGTACACCGCCAAGCAGTACGTGGCGAAGCTCGAAGCCAACGGGGGAACGCACCTCGAAGAAGCCGTCGCGGCCGCCCTCACGATGCCGCCCGATCCGAAGCGCCCCCGCGTGGTCCTCTTCAACACCGACGGGTACATCGGAGGCGAGGCGGAAGCGCTCAAGGCCATCCAACGCCACCGGGGTAACGCGCGCATCTTCACGTTCGGAATTGGCAACTCGGTGAACCGCTACCTCATTGAAGCGATGAGCGCCGAGGGCCGGGGCGATGCGGAGATCGTCACACTGAACGCCGATCTCGACGCGGCCGTGGACCGTCTGGTGCAGCGCACCGACTCCCCGATCCTCACCGACATCGACGTCTCGTTCGAAGGCGTGCGCGTGCGCGACACGCTCCCTCGGGCGATTCCAGACGTGTTCAGCGAGACGCCCGTGATCGTGAAGGGCCGGTACGACCGTCCGGGCACTGGCTTCGTGATCGTGAAAGGCAAGCTGGCCGGCAAACCCTGGCAAGCGCGCTACCCCGTGACCTTCCCCTCGCAAGGCAACTCGGGTTCCGCGATCGGGTCGCTTTGGGCCCGCGCCAAGGTTGACGACCTGGAGCTTCAACAACGGTTTGAGGAGGTGTGGGGTCAGGCGCCCGCGCAGCCCCGCAAAGAGGATTTTTGGAAGAACGCGATCACTGGTCTCGCCCTTGAATTTTCGATCATGACCAAGTACACGTCGTTCGTCGCCGTGGACAAGCGCATCGTGAATCCAGGAGGACAACAGGAAACGGTCCACGTCCCGATCGACATGGCCGACGGGGTAACTTACGAAGGGATCTTCGGGAAGGTCGACGAGCGGCTGGCACCGACCAACAGCCCGGACACGTACCGGCCGGGAGATCCTCTGCTCAGCATCGACGCACCTCAGAACGCGCGCCAAGTGGTCGCCGTGTTTCCCGAGGGCGACGTGAAGCCCTTGGAGTGGAACGCGACCGCCCGGCGCTGGGAGGTTCGGTTCGATATCCCAGCCTCGTTTGCGGATGGGAGCTACACGGTAACGGTCTACATCGTGGAGGCCGATGGCACGCGCCGGGTCGTGAAGATGCCTTTCGAGGTGTCCACCGTTGCGCCGGAGATGCACCCGTTGAGCCGACTGCTCAAGGCCGACACGATTCGGCTGGAGCTGGATCCCGATCCGCGCTGGGCGCGAATCAGTCTCCTGACTCCATGGGGCGACCGGCTCGAGTTCGTGTACGACGCGGCGACGGGGAAGATCCGGCTCGATGTGGTCCTTCCGAGGGGTTTTGAGGGAGGTTGGTTCCGGCTGGTCGGTCTCGACCGGGCGCACAATCAAGCCCAGATGAGGATCTTGATCAACGCCCGCGGCGAGATCCTGAAACGGGAACCGATCCGCTAACGCCATGGCCACGAGCGTGCTGGCCTGGGTTCTGCTGCTGCTTGGCCCATCCGCGAGCACGTTTTGGGGTGACTACCGAACGGTCACCGCGCTCGCGTTTGACGCCAAGGGAACCCTATGGGCTGCCACCCGTGGGGGCCTCGTGGCTTACGATCTCCAGGGTGGGGCGAAGGCTTTCGGTTGGAACGGGCTCCTCGAAGGCCGCGGTCCCGAGGACGTGTGGATTCGCGACGGGATTCCGTTTGCTTCGACGGGAGCGTCCGTGGGTTCTTGGGAGGACGGGCACTGGGTCGATCACCCCGAGCTTACGCCGAGGCGTCCGACACCGATTGCGGCCGAGGCCCCCGGGTTTCGCGTTCCCGATCGACCGGTGTGGCCGGAGTCTGCGGGTTTTCCGTTTGTTCCGCCTCCCGGCACGACTGGAACGCATGTGTCCGCGGTGGCCGGCGATGCCCGCCTGTTGATCGCGGCGTGGTACGGCGACGGCCTGTGGGTTCTGGAGAACGAATCCTGGCGCCGGCTTGCCGGCGGCTCCCGTCCGGAGTTTGCTGCGGTGCGCTCACTGGCTTGGCATGGGAACGACCTTGCCCTCGCCACGTTTGACGGCGACGTGTGGATTCGCGCAAAAGGGAAGTGGAAGCACCGCGCCCCTCCCCCGGGGCCCGGCGGGAGCGTTTACGGGTTGACGACGTTCGACGGACGCCTCTTTGCGAGCACGTTCGAGGAGGGGCTTGCGGTCCTGACGGGCGGGCGGTGGGCTCATGCCGTGCCTCCCTCGATGACGGGCCGCCATCCGCGGGAGCTTGTCGAGTTTCAAGGAAAGCTCTACGTCCGCCAGTCCACCGGCGAGGTGGATCGCTTCGATCGAAAGGCATGGACCCGCAACGTATTCCCTTGGCTGCTGCGGGGCTCCTCGACGTGTCTCGGGGACGGCGAGGGTCGACTCCTGGTGGGGCAGTTCGGCGGGTGGAGCGAATTCGACGGACAGCGCTGGTCGCACTTCCTCGACGTGGAAGCGCTGCAGGGCCAAGTGGTCACCGCGCTGGCCTCGGATAGGGGCATGGTGTGGGTCGGCACCCAGCAAAGCGGAGTGGTTGCGGTCGACCGAAAGACGAAGTCAGCCATGACGCTTGATTTGAGGAGCGGATTGGGAGACGACTGGGTGCGGCGGATTCTGGCGGATACCCGCGGCCTTGTGGTCGGGCTCTTCCTTTCGGGCGCCTATGTTTGGCAGGGAACGGGTTTCGCCCGCCTCACCTCCAACCTGGAGGGGGAAGCCACCGGGTTGGCGCGGAACCCGTCGACCGGCACGTTGTATGTCGGGTCTCGCGACGGGCTGTGGAGGGTTGAGCATGGCGTCGGGACGCTTGTCGAGTTGCCCGAGACGACGGCGATGGAGGTTCAAGCGCTGCATGCCACCCCGCTCGGCCTCTGGGTGGGGATGCCGAGCGGATTGGGGTACTTGCCGTGGGCGGCGTTGGGCGAACCCTAGCTAGGGCCAACGGGCGACCCTGTTCGAATTGCTGGGTTCCAGAGTCAATGGACCCGGGTCATCTTGCTAGCCAAGGACGGTGTATGTTACAGTAGATTCACCAAGACTTTCCTTGGCTACTGATTGGAGGGAGAAATGAGACCAACTCTACTTGTCGCTTTTGGTATCCTCGCCGGCTTGTCCGCAACCGCCGAGGCAACCCTTGTCTACGCTGTCGATCTGCGCAACGGCAGGTTTGTGACGTTCGACACGCTGGCGCCCGGAACGCAGAACGTTCTGGCGACCAGCTACACGGGCGGCTACTACGGTCTGGACTTCGACGCCTCGGCGACGAACCTCTACGGAGCGAAGGGCTCTTCGACCGTGACGCCTACCCTCGAGCGGCTGAATCTCGCCGATGGCAGCGTGGCATCGTCGACCCCGATCACGGGATTGGACGCCGGTGGAACGGTTACCGGACTGACGATCGACAACGCGAACAACGCGTATCTTTCGGCAAGCGGAACGGCGGGCTACAACCTGTACAATCTCAATCTGGGGACCGGTGCGGCGTCCCTCATTGGCACGATGTCCGCCACGAATATCGTCATCGATATCGCGACGGACGTCAACGGGCGCATGGTTGCCCACGACATCAGCACCGACAGCTTCTGGTTCGTGAACACCAGCTCAGCCGCGATGACCCTGATCGGGTCGCACGGCTTGGCGGCGAACTTCGCCCAGGGCATGGACTTTGACTGGTCCAACAACACGCTCTATGCCGCCGTCTATACGGGTGGTGGCACGTTGACCTACGGCTCGGTGAGTCTGGCCGACGGTTCGGTCACCTCGATTCCCGGCATCGTCAGCGGCGAGTACGAGATGGCGGTTCAGTCGCCGGTTCCCGAGCCCGCGTCGATCATGGCCCTCAGCCTCGGCGCATTGGCGCTGCTCCGACGACGGAAACGATAACGAATCGTCTGAGCACAACGCGGGCCGCAAGGAACTCCTTGCGGCCCGCTTCGGTTTTTGGGGGCTGTTGAGAAAGCCCCAGCGCTCTAGAGCTAGCGGCGGCGACGGCGAAGAGCCGCCAATCCAAGGCCGAGCACGAACATGCTTGCGGGTTCCGGCACGGGGTTGACGGCCAGACCGCCGAGGGGGCCACCCGTATCGAAGGTCCCGCCCGCCGTCCACGTCCCGCCGCTGTCCGTGAATCGTGAGATGATGCCCGTTTCGTGGCCCGCAACGAACATCTCCTGCCCATCGGGGCTGAACGTCAACGATACCGCTCTGCTGACACTCGCGACGTTGGTTGTCGAGGCGAGGTTTCCAGACGCGTCGAACTCGAGTTTGAAGACCGCGTCGGCTCCGATGTCGGACACATAGAGATCGCCGTTGGGCGCGCGCTCTAGGTAGTGGAGGACGGAACTGCCGGGGACCGTCCAATCTGGCCCGAGCGTGTTGGTGGCCAGGTTGTAGCTGAATCCGACCGACGTGGCACGAGTGCCATAAAGCCACTGCCCGTCTGCGGAGACCGCCACTCCGCGCGTGCTGGTGCCAGGCAGGATCGAGCCGTTGGCCACGGCATTGCCAGCGCCATCAAAGGTGAATCGGGAGATCCCGTTGTTCAGGTTGGCTGCGAACAGCTCGCCCGAGTTTCCGAAAGCCAATTGGTGCACACCGAACAGGCCATTCCCCGTGATCGTGCCCGTCAGAGAAAACGAGTCGGTGCCGGCATCGTAGTCGAACCGAGAGATTGAGCTTGCGGCCGCGTTGCCGTGCCGATTACCCACCAAGAGCTCCGATGCGGAGCGGAAAGCCACGGAGGAGGGGTCCGCCAAATCGCTGGCAGCGAGCCCGCCGATCGGATCAAAGGCTCCACCGTTCCCTGGCAGCTGCCAGCGATTGACCCCTCTCCACTCCGAGGGCCCGACCGACCCAGAAGGCGTCACGGTCGCCAACAACTGGAAGGGGGCGGCACCTCCGACGGTGGCAACCATGGCGATCCCGAACGAAAACCAAATTCTCAACAGCTTCAAGACACCCTCCTCTCGATGGCGTAGCCACCGCATGCCAAATGGACCGACAAACGAAAGAGACTCCCTCAAATTGCAGGGATTCCAATCGCATAGTGTAGTCGCTGTTGCCGTGACGAAACCGTGACAAGAGTGCGGAAACCATCGGAAGTGTAAGAATGACAGCCTCGAAGGTGCAAGGCGACTGGGTCTCGCCCGAATCCACGGTTCCTCATGCGGCGTGCCGACGTGTTGTCCCTGTGAGGCCGGGTCCGTCGACCGTGGGTAACCTCCTTGGCGTGACTTTGGCCTTTGCGGCACTCGTGTGCCTTGCTCCGGCAACCGCCGCCGAGCCCATTCGGCGCGGTTCGTGGATCGAAACCGGCCCAGCGGGGTCCGGAGCGGTCGTGCTCGTCGCGAACCAGGCGTCGCGTCCGGTGATCGTTGTTCCCGAAGGGGAGAAACCCAACGTGCGCGTCGCCGCCCGGTTCTTGGCGGGCGACATCCGGAGCATCACAGGAGTCGAACCCGAAATCCTGGCGGCCACGCCCGCCGGGCGACCCTTCATCGCGCTGCGAACCCAAACCACCCGGGAGTGGGAGGCGTACACCGTGCGCACGGTCCCGGGAGGAATCGAGATCACGGGCTCCAACCCCCGCGGCACCGCGTTCGGCGCTTACGAACTCTGCGAGCGGCTCGGAGTCGATCCGCTCCATCGTTGGACCGGCTACGTTCCCGAGCGCCACTTGCCTCTGGTCGTCAAGAAGGTCGATTTCCACCAAGGGCCCCCCGACGTGAAGTTCCGAGGGTTCTTCCACGACGATGAAGACGTGTTTCCAAGGCCCATGATTCCCCTCCAAGCCGCAGATGGGGGCATCGGGCCGGATCCCAACGGCGTGGTCTCGCTCGATGACTACAAGCGGTTCTTCGAAACGGCCCTGAGGCTGAAGATGAACATGGTCGCCCCGTGGGTGCGGACCAACCGGTACCCCGCCGTGGAGCGGCTCGCCGACCGGTGGGGGCTCTACCTCACGTCGCACCATTACGACACCCTGCTTTCGGATCCCTACCATTTCACGCGCCCCCAGCAGAAGACGCCGTTCAACGACGCCAAACCCGGCCTGGCCGAGCTGCGCGGGGTGAATCCCGAGTGGGATTTCGTGTCCAACCGGGACGGCATGGTCCGATTCTGGAAGGGAGGGGTCGAGGAGAACCACGCGATCGACTGCATCTGGCCCATTGGCCTCCGGGGAACCAACGACTACTCTTACAAGTGGCCCGAGGGCTACACCCAGGAGCAGATACTCGGAGCCTACGAGGACGCGTTCCGCATCCAAACCGAGCTGGTGAAGGCCCAGGTGCCGCCCACGCGCGAGCGGCTGTTCCACTTCACGATGTACACCGAGATGCTCCCCTACTACCAGACGGGGAAGCTTCGCGTGCCCGAGGACGCCATCATCGTGTGGCCAGACAACAACGACGGGTTCATGCGCGGCCTGCCCTCGGGGCCTCATGCGCACAAGCACGGCGTGTACTACCACCTCGCCTACCTCGGAGGAAACATCTCGAAACAGACCGCGCAGATCGTCCCGCTCGAGCGGGTCGAATCCGAGTTCCGCAAGATCTTCGAAGCGGGCGCCACGGAGTACATGCTCGTCAACGTTTCGGATCTTCGCGAGTACCTGATGGGCGCGCGGTTCCTTTCCGACCTCTGTTGGAACGGCCGAAGGGAGTTCGAATCACCGGGGGCGGCGGATCGGTTTCTCGGCTGGTGGTGCCGGGAGTATTTCGGGGTGGACGGACCGGTCGAAGCAGCCTACCGCGCCTACTTCGCCTCGATTCCCGACACCACGGACTACGGATACGGCGCCCTCAAGTGCTTGGGCGCCATTCCTTCGCTGAGGCTCAAATTCGAAGGCAAGCCGTTCGCGCCAGCGCAGCCGGATACTTTGCCGACGCTCCTCGCCCGTCAGCTCCTGACGCGCCGCCTCGAGGCCCGAGTGGCGGAGGGACGCGCCGCAATCCGCGACGACTTGGCGAGGCGGTTCTACTTCGAAAACCTGGAACTTGCCGCGGCGATCGACCGACTCACCACGGAGGCGGGCGTGTTGCTCGTGTCGGCGATGGCCGAGCCGGACCGGAATAAGGCCCTCCGACGCTGCCGGGAGGCCCTGGTGCCGCTGGAGCATCTCGAGGCGCTGCTGCAGCGCGCGAACCGCCCGCCGTTCGAGCACTGGTACGGCCCGAGCTGGACCGTCCAGCGCGACAACCACATCGTGTTGCCGAGGGTCCGGCTCGAGGCCCTCCTGCGGGAGTTCGGCGCCTAGATCAGCGTGCCATCGATTTTCCGACGAGGGCGATCGCCTTCTCGAAGTCGAACGGAAGCAGCAACCGACCCGTGCCTACCTTGCCGTCGAACTTGCCGCTGCCCACGAGGGGCGTCAAACCGTCCCCGAAGAGACCCGTGAAATCCGAGGCCTGAAAGGGACCCCCTCCCGACGGGTCGCCCATCTTCGGCTCGAGCGCGAGCAAGATCTTCTTGAGATTCACCATTACCAGGCCTTGGGCTCCGGGCGTCAGGTGTGCTTGTCCCGAAACGAAGATCGGCTCCTCGGCCAACGTCTTGCCGGACTTCGAGCCTTCGATCGCGCGCTGCACGAGCCCGCGAGAACTGGTCACCAGGAGCGAGTTGCCGATCTGGGCGAAGACGAGCGATTTGTTGGCCAAGAGTTCGGGCGGACCGGGCTCGGCGCCCATGCCTTGCTCCCACGGTTGCGGCGCCGGGGCCGCAGTCTGGTCCAACCCGAACAGCTTCTTCCTGCTCGGCGCGTCGAGCTCCCAAACCGTCGCATCGCCGACCTTGCTCTCCACGAATTTCAGGCCCTTGCCGCTCTCGGCGGTCTTCCGTTCGAGGATCGCCCGAACTTTGGCGGCAAGCGACGCCGGATTCGCGCCGTGCGCGTCCGTCAGGAGGAGGGCGCCTTCCACATCGCTCGGTTGCCCCAGGTTTCCGGGGTAGATCGCCAGCACCTGCTCGCCCATGAGGGCGGGGACGAGATCCTTGGCGATGCTGAGGCCCGTTTCCTTCTCGAATGTGCCCACCGCGTCTTTGAACCCATCGGCTAGAGCGGGCTCTTTGCCGACGGACTCGTCCATCGAGTTCCAATACCGCCCTCCCTGCGAGTAGGCGGCAACGCCATACGCTCCATCGGGGAGCTGCTTCAACGCCGTGAGATCGATGGGTGCGATCTGCCCGAGTGCGGCGAGCGACGGCATCTTGCTCGCGTCCACGGGGCCCTGGTAGTCGAACTGAATCCCCTCAGGAACCACGGTGGCGCTCGCCGCCATCCACGTCGCGGCGCCGAGTGCTCGGCCGCCGGGCGCGTCGCCCATGTTCTCGAAGAACCGGGGCGCCAGGAAGACCATCACGTTCGCGTCTTCGGGCAGCGTGGCGCGCGCCGCTGCGAACGCACTCGATTTGGCGACCGACGGTTCCGCCCCCGCGCGCACCCGTCCGACCCGCATCAGCGCGACGTCGGAGTTGGCGACGGCCAGGTACTTGTCGACGACCGCGGCGAACATCTGCTCGTTCGTGCCGGGGATCGCATAGCTGCCGTCTCCTTTGGGCTGGCCGTGGGTCTTCAGGCTGGCTTCGACAGCCGCGGGGTCGTCGATCGAGAGCAGGGTGACGGTCAGTTGGGGCTGGCCCTTGGGGTTCCAAGCGGCCATGGCAAAGCTTCGTTGGAAGTGGGGCTGGATCTCGGCGGCGATGGGTTTGCCGTCGAACGCCTGCGCCAGAGTCTCGTCGAGCTTCTTCGCGATGCCCTCCCGTTCGAGCGCGGCGGTGATCTTCATGAAGACCGACAACTGACGCTGCGAAGGGTTGGTGTCCAGGGTCACCACGACGTCCGCATCGGCGGGAAGAAACGCGATCGCAGCCTCGCCTGGACGGTTGAGGAGGAACTGGTAGGCCGCAAAGCCTAGAACGGCCAGCGCTGCGACGGCGACGAGGGCGATCCGCGACGCCTTGCCTTTGCGCGTGCGGGGATGCGAGTGCGAACGGTTCATGGTCTGGCCTCCCGGCGTTTCATCGAGTACTAACAGGGAAACGGGCGAAGGGCTGGGGAGGATGCATTCGTGGTTTGTGGTGGCTTGTTTCAATTCCAAACCAGGGAAGGAGTTCTTTGAGGATCAGTTCGTGGCCGGCTCGGTTAGGGTGGTTCACTTGCGACATCAGGGACGGAAGGTCCGTGCCGGACTTCGTGGCCTTGAGGAACGCGTCGAACGAGTCGGCCAGGCCCGTGCCGTATTTCTTGGCCAGTCCCCGAATCTGCTCGGCGTGCAGGCTAAGGGGGTCCTTCGGGTCCTCGGGGTGGGCGGACTGGTCCCACGATGGCGTGAGCAGAATGACCTTCGCACCACCCTTGGTCGCCTGCTCGATCATCGACTCCCAGGCGGCTCGGGCCGCGTCCAACCCGAGGCGGCGGTCGTTGAGGCCGTAGTCGATGGTCACAACATCCGGCTTGAGGCTCATCACGTCCCTTTCAAACCGCGCGGCACCGGTGTCCGAGGCCTCGCCTCCGATCGCGGTGACGATCACGTTGACCACCGCGTGCGGGTATTTCTTCGCCAAGGCCTCGTGGAGAAGGTGGGGATACGCGTCGAATGTTTGGACGGTCGGCGTCACGAAGAACCCCGCGGGCACGCTGTGTCCGTGGCACACGATTGTCACGGTGCGGTTTCCAGGCCACTTGGCTTCAAGGAGCCCGACCAACGGCCGGGCAAAGGCGGCGGGCTGGGCGATTTGGCCGCCCGTCAGGTGAATCGCGAGAAGGCCCAATGGAAGCAACATTCCCTACTCTAACACCTGGGGCTGCGCTAGGCCAGCGGCGTCCGCTCCAGGACGGGCTCGTCCTCGACGAGATGGCCGTCGCGGAAGTGGACGATCCGCTTGGCGTGCTCCGCGATGTCGAGCTCGTGCGTGACCATGATGATCGTCTTGCCCTCTTCGTTCAGGCGTCGAAAGATCGCCATGATCTCCTTGCCCGTCGCCGAGTCGAGCTGCCCCGTGGGTTCGTCGGCGAGGATCAAGGGTGGGTCGTTGATCAGCGCCCGGGCGATCGCGACGCGCTGCTGCTCGCCGCCGGAAAGCTCGTTGGGCTTGTGCCACGCCCGGCGGCTGAGCCCGACCATCTCGAGGCTGCGCATGGCGGCCTCGCGTTTATTCAGTCGCGAGCCGAACGCGTAGTACACCGGCAACTCCACGTTGTCCAGCGCCGAGGTTCGCCCGAGCAGGTTGAACGTCTGGAACACGAAGCCGATCTTGCGGTTGCGCAGGTGCGACAGCTCGTCGTCGTCGAGAAGCGCGACCTCGATGCCGTCCAGTTCGTACGAGCCTCCGCTCAGCTCGTCGAGGCAGCCCACGACGTTGAGAAACGTGGACTTGCCCGAACCCGAGGGCCCCATGATGGCCACGAACTCCCCCGCCTCGATCGTGAGCGACACGTCCTTGAGGGCGTGGACCTCCAGGTCTCCCGATCCGTAGGTGCGGGAGAGGTTCCTGGTGCGGATGATCGGGGCTCCGGGCACTCCGGCGCTACTCATAGCGAAGCGCCTCCACCGGCCGCATCCGCGAGGCTTTGAGCGCCGGATAGAAGCCGAAGAACACCCCCACGACCGCGGAGAATCCGAAGGCGACGAAGATCGCCGTGGCGTTGACGGTGACCTCCCACTCGTTCATCGAACCGATCAAGGAAGAGCCCCCGACGCCGACGGCCGTCCCCAACAGCCCACCTGCGAGCGCCAGGAACAGCGCCTCCAGGATGAACTGGTAGAGCACGTCCCGCTTGCGCGCGCCGATCGCCTTGCGGATGCCGATCTCGCGCGTGCGCTCGGTGACCGAGACCAGCATGATGTTCATGATCCCGATCCCGCCCACGAACAGCGACACGACGGCCAGCGCGGTGATGAGGGCGGCGAAGGTGTCCTGCTGCGCCGTCTGCATCTCGGCGAGGTCGGCCTGGTTGAACACACGGTAGTCCGCTTGGCCGCCGTGGCGGCTCTTCAAGATCCCCTCGACCTGCTGCTGCGCGGTGTTCATCTCCGCGAACGAGCGCGCCTGGATCGTGATGGTGTCCAGCGATTTGACGCCCATCAGCCTCTCCATGCCAGTCGTGTACGGAATGTAGACCCCGTCGTCGGGGTTCCGGAAGCCCATGCCGCCCTTGGCCGTCAACACCCCGACGACGGTGAACGTCTGGCCCGCGATGCGGATCGTCTTGTGCAGCGCGGACTCCTGGTCGAACAGTTCTTTGTAGGTGTCGGCGCCCAACACGACCACGCGCTTCTTGCCCGACACTTCGGCCGAACTGAAGAATCGCCCCTTGTCGATGGGGTGGTTGCTGATCGCGGGATAGCTGACGTCGACTCCGTTGATGGGGACGCGGGAGTTCTTGTTCTGGTACTTGACCTGCATCGAATTGCGGACTTGCGCCGAGACCGTGGCCACCGCCGGCGCCGACTTGAGGGCCTCCGCGTCTTCCGGCGTGAGCGTTTGGCTCGAACCCATGCCAAAGCCGACCCCGCCTCGGTTGCGCGACCCGGGTCGGATCGTGAGCACGTTGGTGCCGAGCTGTTCGACCCGCTGCATCACGGACTGGCGGGACCCCTCGCCGATGCCGATCGCCACGATCACCGCCCCCACGCCGATGATCACGCCGAGCATCGTCAGCAGCGAGCGGATTCGGTTCGCCGAAAGTCCGCGCATCGCCATGACGAGCGCCACGCGCAGGGGTTCGACCGGAGAGAACCGCTGCGACGGGTGAAACGCCGCCGCGGAGCGTTCGACCAGGGCGTCCATCGCTACCTCCTGCCTCCAAAGCCGCCGCCGAATCCGCGCATGCCCGAGTTCTCCTCCGAAAGGTCCACGGGATCGAAAGCGAGCTTCTCGCCCTCCTTCAGCCCCGACGTCACCTCGACGAACGTGTCGCCTTCGATTCCGGTCTTGATCCGTCGCTTCTCGCTGCGGAGCAGTTGCACCATCTCGGGGTTCTCCGAAGGTTTGGAGTCGAGGATCACGAGCACGAAGGACCCTTGGTCGTCGCGCTGGATGGCGCCGGGTGGGATGCGGATCGCGTCCTCAGCTTGTTCCACGACGAAGGTGCACGTGGCGTTCATGCTCGGCTTGAGTTTGCGGAAGTCATCTCCCGTGTTCTCGACCTCGACCCGGACGGCGACCGTCGTGATGTTCTGGTCGAGTTGGGCCCGCGGTTCGATCCGGATCACCTTGCCTTTGTAGGGGGCTCCAGGGTAGGCGTCCACGTCGATCTCGGCCTCCTGGCCCACGCGGATGCGACCAATGTCGGTCTCGTCCACCAGCACGTTGACGTACATGCGCGACACGTCGCCCAGCTGCAGGATCGAGGTGCCGGGGGAGCTGAGCGATTGGCCCGAGGTGATGATGGTGCCCTGCTCGACGTATTTCTGCAGCACGACGCCCTCGGAGGGGGCGCGCAGGGTCGTAGAGTCCAGCGTCTTCTGCGCGTTGGCGAGGCTTGCCTCGGCACGGAACACGGCGGCGTCCGAGGCGGTGATGTCGAGCTTGCGGATGGTGTTGTTGCGCAGGCCGGCCTCCGCGCTCTTGAGAGCGACTTCGGCCTGGCGCACCGATTGTTGGGCGGAAAGCAGATCGGATTGGGCAATCTCGAGATCGTTCTTGCGCGCTTGGATCTGCACTCGCTGCGCCTTGGCCGACTCGAGCTGCGCCTTGGCCTGAGCGACCTGCGCGTCCGAGACGTTCCGGGCTGAGCGCTGCGTGTCCGGCAGGGTGTTCGACGCCGTGCGGGCCACGGCGAGCTGAGCGTCGGCGCTTGCCAACGCCTCCTTGGCTTGTTCGACGACGCGCGGCGCGACGTAGCCCGACGCGGCGAGCTCCTTCTGCCTTTCGAACTCCGCCTGGGCCGCGGACTGGGACTCGATGGCGCGCTTGAGCGCCGCGGCGGTCTCCGCGCGTTGGTTCGCCTGCTGCAGATCGAGCTGCTGGCGCGCTTCGAGGGCGGCGCGATACGACTGCTCGGCCGCCTGGATGGCGGACTCCGTTTGGATGGGTTGGGCCTTGGCGGCGTCTTGCGCGGACCGAAGTCGGGCCTTGGCGGACTCCAAACTTGCGCGCGCGCTGTTGAGCCGCGCCTGGGCGTCCGTCTTGGCGGTCGACGTTTGCACGGCGGTAAGCCCCTGGGTTTCGCTGCTTTGGTCGCGGCGCGCTCGTGCCGAGCGCAGTTCGGCCTCGGCCTGGTCGACCGCGAGCTGAGAGTCCGACGGATCGATGCGCGCCAAGATCTGCCCCTCCTTCACCACGTCGCCCACTTCGACGGCCATCTCGTCCACGCGGCCACCCGCCTTGGATTTGATGTCCACCAGGGTCCACGGCTGCAAAGTTCCCGTGGCGACGACGGTCGACGCCACCTCGCCTCGTCCGACTTCGGCGACGCGATAGACCTTGAGATCGGGCGTCTCCACCTTCCGGAAGAAGAAGAACCAGATCGCGAGGGCAACGATCGCCAGGACGGCGACCCCGAGGGGCCACCGGTTCGGAGCGGGGCGGACAGGTGGATCGAAGGCGTTGGGGGTTGGGTTGGAGTCGGCTGGCATGGAATCCTCGTGGAGTCCGGCGATTGCCCCGCGGGGGCGGCCGCGCAATCGCGGTGCCGGTCTCGATCAGGGGGCGCCCCAACGAGGGCGTCCTCCCTTGAGAATGGCTACGTTGAAACACGGATTGCAAGTTGCCGCGCGGGCAACCACCACCTGCTGTCACCCCTGTGCCATGCCGATGGGGCCCGAAAGGAACATCGCTGAGGGTGTGGCGACCATAGCAACCTTTAACAAAGGGCAGGGCTTCGACGCTTCCTGAGCAAGCTCAAGATTAAGAAATCATGTTAATAACTTCTGCTTAACCTGGGCCTCCCAAATTCCTTCGGGAGTACCCCCAAATGAAAAAGGCATTTACGTTGATTGAACTGCTCGTCGTGATCGCGATCATTGCGATCCTGGCCGCCATCCTCTTCCCCGTCTTCGCACAAGCGAAGGAGGCGGCGAAGAAAGTGAGCTGCCTTTCCAACATGAAACAGGTCGCCATCGCCGTCTATCTCTATGCCGGCGACTACGACGACACCGCTCCACAAACGAGCTGGGAAACCTCGGCGACGCCGCAGCCGTTCAACCCAGGCGGGCGGTACCAGATCCACTGGACCTACCTGATGCAACCGTACATCAAGAACTACCAGATCTTCGCGTGCCCGAGCGACGGGACTCCCGTGAAGCCGAAGTATCCGGCGCCGAACGGGACGGCCGACCTGGGCATGCTCAATGCCGCGGGCCAGATGTACTGCGACTGGCAGGCGCCCGAGTACAGCTACATCCCGAACTACAACCTCATGCCTGCGCACGACTGGCTCCCGGTCAGCATGACGGTCCTGCCAGCGCCGGCGGACACCATCGCCGTCGCCGAGCGACGCGAGAAGACCGACTCCGGAGTGGTCATCGGCAAGCACAAGGGCTTGAGTGGATTCAACCCTTCGCAGCCGTGCCCTGGCTCCACGCAGATCGCTCCGCAGTACGCGATCATCACGTCGATGAACTTCGCGTTTTGGACCCCCGAGTTCATCGCGCAGCACAACGCGCTCGACAGCAACGACAAGGCCGACGTGGTGCGGGTCAAGTGGGACCGCCACAAGGAAGGAGCGAACTACGCCTATGCAGACGGTCACGCGCGCTGGCAGCGGCTCGCCCAGACCCTGAATCCCGACAAGTACCAGTACGGGGACCACTTCTATCCCGCGTACGCGCCGTACAACGGCGGCCCGTGCTCGAACTGAACTCCCCGTGGACACGGCCCTTGTGAGGAGGGCCGTGTCCGCCCTGCCCCGGACCGCCGACACGTGACTCCATGATCAAACCCCGACTCTTAACGCGACGCGGTCTGCCTGCGCTGGCGGCGACTGTCTTGGCAACCGTCTGCAGAGCCCAAGGCGTGTTTCCGCCGATCAACCACATACCCCTGGGGCCCTCGAAGACGGAGTTCACATTCGTCGCCCTTGGAGACAACCGGCCGGCTGGAGCGGGGCTTCCTCCGACGCGTGTGTTCCAGGAGATTCTCCGCGAGGTGGCCTGGATCCATCCCGACTTCGTGCTCTCGACCGGCGATCTCCTCTATGGCAACGAGGAGTCGATGGAGCAGTACCGTGCCGAGTGTGCGGCGATCAAACCGCTGATCGGTGCGATCGGCGTGCCGTTCTTCAACGCGCCGGGCAACCACGAGATCGCGGGCAAACCCGAGTTCGAAATGGAGTACATCAAGCAGTTCGGCCCCCTCTACGGCTCGTTCGAGTTCGGGGGGTGCCGCTTCATTGCCCTCTCGACCGATAGTGCCGCCTTCCCAGCGAAACTTGGACCCGATCAGTACGCGTGGTTGAACGGACAGCTCGCCGACAAGAGGCCGTCGTTCGTTTTCGGGCACCACCCCATCATCGCCCGCGAAGGCAACGACGAGCCCGGCAAGACCGTGGAACAAGGTCCCGAACTCGTGACCAAGTTCTCCGAATCGAACGTGAAGGCGGTATTCGAAGGGCACGACCACGTCTTCAACCACCAAACCCGCGGGGGTGTCGAGTATTTCATCGCAGGCGGGGCGGGGGCGCCGCTGGACGCGCCTCCGGAGCAAGGCGGTTTCTTCCACTTCGTTCTGGTGCACGTGAAGGACGGCGTGATGGACGCGACCGTAGTCCCGCTCAACGCGATCGATGTGACGGAGGATGGCGACCACGCGATCGTTTCAAGCTACTGCGACTCCGATCTCGAACTAGGCAACCTCACCGTGACCGTCGCCACCTTGCCCAAGACCATTACGGCTCAGGCGGACAAGAAGGGCAAGATGGCCGAGGTGCCGGTGCGGCTCGTGTCCTCGGAGAAGTTGGCCTCGGGCTATCGGCTGCACTTGGCCTTTACGTTGACGAAGCACCGTCAGACGATCCTTCGGTTCGGCCGCTAGCCGCCCAGCAGCGAGTCCAAAACGTCGTCGGCGGTGTAGGAGGTTTGCCCCGGCCGCAGGAAGCGCCCGAGGTTCGCCACGTCGTCGCCTGCGGTCACGATCGGGGGCTCGACCGACCCGTCCTTGCGCCGTTGCGCGAACCCCGCCGTGGCGAGGAGCCCGTTGCAAAGGCAAAGCCGTCCGGCGACGGCCTCCGGGTCGCCGCCTTTCTCCACGAACTCCTCCCCGGGTTCGGCCGAACACCGGAAGCCGACCGTTCCGTCGGGCTTGCGATAGGCCTGTCGGAGGAATCCGAGGTCGCAGATGCGTTCGCGCTGCTCGTAGACGCGCTTGTCCGACAGCGTCCCGGGCAGCTCCACGAGCTTGAAGGGGAAACCGGTGGACGAGGCGCGCGCGTCGGTGCGCACGTGCAGGGTTCCGTCCAAGGCGCCCTGGACCACCTGCGCCTTGATCTCGGCGTCGATCCCCGACTCCTCGCAGAACGCGAAGGCCGTTCCCACCTGGATCCCTTGGGCTCCCGCCTCTTCCGCCTCGCGAAGCCCCTCGGCGGAGCCGTAGGAGCCCGCCATCCAGAAGGGGAGACCGAGCTCGCGAATCGCCTCGAGATCGGGCACGTCCCGGGGACCGTAGACGGGCTCGCCCTTCTCGCTCAGCTCGCCCTTTCCCCGGGGCGGGGCGTTGTGGCCCCCCGCGGTCGGGCCTTCGACGACGAACCCGTCCACGCGGCCCGTGCTGCGTTTCACCAGGGTTTGCGCAAGGGTGCTGGACGCGATGATCGCGAAGAACTTGGGTCGTTGGAGGGGATTCGAGTCGGGACAGTACTCGCGCGGGTCGAACTTGGAGGTGAAGACCTCTTCGGGCAGGGCGTCTACGACGTCGATTCTCAGCTCGGTGGGCTCCAGCGCGGCCATCTTGTCGAGCGCGCCGGGAATGGCGCGGGGAATGCCCGCGCCCATCAAGACGACATCCACGCCCGCGAGCATCGCCCCAAACAACGCCGGAAGCGTGGGGAGTTGGATCTTTTCGAGCAGGTTGATGCCCACCAATCCACTGTGGCCGTGCTTGGCGAGAAACACCTCGACGAAGCTCGCGACCACCGTGAGGTCCGTGAGCGCGCGACTCGGGTGCAGGGAGGGCACCGGTTTGGATTTGAAGAGGGCGCCGGGACGCTTGCCGCCCTCGACGAAGTAGCGCGACCAGACGCGCTCGGCAATCTCCGGAATGGGAAACGCGTCGAGCCCCAATCGCATGAACCCGCCCACGTCGCCAAGTTGAAGGCGCCTGGCAAAGACCGCGTCCAGCCCGGTTCCGGAAACGACCCCAAGCTGACCGCGCTTCGACACGGCGCGTGCGAGCGGCCACCCGGAGACCGCTACTCCCATTCCCCCCTGAATAATGCGCGGATGATTCAATGTTCGTTCGCCGTTGCGAGCCGCGCGAAGCGCCGGACATGACGCCAGTGTTCGAAGCCCGTCAGACCCATTCTCCGTTCTCTCGGCCCGGTTGGGCTATGACTGCGATCATAGCTGACCTCTTGCGCGATCGGGTTACGCTAGGTCGTCCCATGAAACGATGGACTGTTGGAACTAAGGGAACGAAGGACACTCGCCGAGTGTTACAATGGGACCACGTGCGGATTCTCCGTCACCTCTCGATCGTCGGCCGGCTCCTCTTGGCGCTCATCGTCGCCACGGGCACTTCGTTGCCCGTTCTGGGGGCGATGTTGTGCTCCACGTCAGTTTGCGGCGAAGCGTGTCCGATGCACGCAAGGCCCAAGACCTCTTGCTGCGGTGAGAAGGCTCCGTCCGCGACCGACGCCAAATGCCGCTGCACGATTCGCGCTGCGCACGACACCGTGCAGGTGCACTATGTGGCGCCGTCGAGCTTCGACGCCCATCCGATTCTCGCACTTCCTTCGGAAGTCCCCGCGCTTCCCACCATCGCCGCTCTCGCCGAGGCCGCGCCGGAGATCGTCCCGCGGGAACAGTCGCCCCCCAGCGTCGGGCGATCCCCCGATCTTGGTCGCGCTCCCCCCGCCGCGTAACGCTCGGCAGGCCCTTGGTCTGCCGGGTCGTCGTCGCGCCGGGGCGCTTTGCTTCGAGGTTCTCACCTGATCCAAGTGCTCCTGGCCCTCTCGCCAGTCATTTACCGCACTTGGAGATGGACATTTGAACAGCAAACCCTCGGGACGCCGCGCGTTCTTCGGACCGGGCACGATCGCGATGATCGTCGGTCTCGTCGCGTTCGGCGCCTACCGCGCTTTCACGCAACCCACGCCTTCGCAGCCCCGATACTTCGAGGCCGACGCCCAAGGCCGGCTTCAGCCCGTGGAGCGCCCCACGATCCCCTCGACCTCCGCCCAACTCTCCGTGCCCGAACCCGCGGGCCTTCTGGCACTCGCCGATCTCAGCCCTGAGCAGCGGACGCGCATTGAGGCGATCGTCGCGGCTTGGGCCAAGGAGAAGCGCGACCTGGAGTCGCGCATGCGCAAGGAGACCGCCTTCCTGAACGAGGCGGCGGGGACCCACCGCTCGCTCGCTTCGCTTCAGGGAGAACTCGGGCACTACTCCGAGCTCTCGCGGGAGTACGGAGGGCGACGCGAGCAGGCCTGGCAGGAAGCCTTCGCCGTGCTGACGCCGGCGCAACGCATGGAGGTGAAACGATGAAGCACCTCATCGTCTTCGCGACTCTCGCGACGTGCGCGCAGGGGTGGGCGCAACCGCTCTCCCTTGCCGACGCGCTCGCGTATGGCCAGAAGCACAACCCGGTCCTCCGTGCGAGCGAAGCGGCCGTTGCCGCAGCCCGGGCCGACGCCAACGCTGCCAAGGGGCGCCTGTTGCCCCAGCTTTCGGCCTCGGCCTGGGCTTCGCAGGGCGACATGCCCAACATGCTCCGGTCGGCGATGGGCGTCGATCCTGCGTCGATGGTGCGCGCGCCCCAAGGCGAGTTCTTCGATGCGAACCTGATGTTGATGGCGCCGCTCCACACGGGCGGCTGGCTGTCCGGAAAGGCGGCCGCAGCCTCCGCGCGCGAACGGGCGGCTCGGGCGGAGACCGCCGATGCCCGCGCAGAAGTCTCGCTTCGTATCCGAGAGGCCTACCTTCGCGCGTTGGTCGGCGCCGATCTGGTCGCCACGCAACAGGCGCGGGTGCGCGCGGCCGAGGCGATGGTCGCCAACGCGCGGGCCCAGATGGAGGCGGGACGCGGCATCGAGGCGACCGTGCAGCGGGCGGAGGCCGAGCTTGCGGAAGCCCGGCGCGGCGAAACCTCGGCGGAGAACGCGCGCCGCAAGGCGCTGCTCGACCTCTTGGAGACCATGGGTGCGCCGCTGGATCAGAGCCCCGAACTCGCGGATGCGCTCGAAGGCACCCGGCCCAGGCCCACCCTGGAGTACAGCCTGGCCCAGGCAGACGCCGCCCGCGGAGAGCTCCAAGCGGCGCGACGCCGCTTGGAGGCTGGGCGCGGCGATGCCGAATCGGCCTCCGGCGCCCTCCATCCCCAAATCTACGGATTCGCCATGGGCGACGCGTTTTCGCCACGAGATGCCATGGGACGGCAGGCGGGGGTCACCTTTGGGGTGGTTGTCAGCGTGCCGATCTTCGACGGAGGCACACGGAGCGCGGAAGCCGCGGGCGCGCGATCGATCGTCGCACAGGCCCAGGCGGAGGTGGACCGGGTGAGGCTTCAGGTGGAGAAAGAGGTGCGCCAGGCATGGCTCGATCTTGAGACCGCCGATCGCAACCTCGAATCCGCCGAGGCCGAGCTGGCGGCGTCGCAGGCGGCTTACGACGTGATCGCCCTGCGCGTGCAAACGGGTAAGGGCATCCTCGTCGAGCAGCTCGACGCCCTGACCAGCCTGACTCGGGCGCGTTCCAACCGCGCGCTGGCGCTTTACGACCAGGGGCTTGCCCTGGCGCACCTCGACCGGGCGATAGGAATCGCCATTCCCAAGGAGTCGGAGAACCGATGAATCGCGTGATCTCACTTTCGAAAATCCTCCTGCTGTCCCTCTTGGCCAGTCTCGCAGTCCTCGCCTTGGCCTCGCTGGAGGGCGAGGCGGGCTCGTATCGGATCCACCTCTCCACCCAGCCCGCGGTCGTTCCCGTCGGGCCGGCCAAGCTCACGCTCGAGATCACCGATCCCGCCGGCAAGCCCCTCGACGACCTCGACGTGAGGGTGCTCGCTTCCATGCCGGGGATGTTCATGGGCGAGCGCGAGCAGCGGGCGGCCCCCGTTCCCGGCAGACCGGGGGGCTACTCCATGCAGGCGGCGTTCCCGATGGCGGGCGGCTACGAGGTCACCGTGCGCATTGCGGGCGACCAAGGCTCCGCAACCACCGTGATTCCGCTCCAGACCGGGCAGGACACCGCCTCGCAAGGCGGCTTCACCGTGCTTCCGTGGTTGCTGTGCTTGGCCGTCGTCGTGTTCGTGGTTGCGAGGATGCGTCGGGCGGGCGAACGGATGAACGTTCGCGCGGCGATGAACCGCGGGACGATCGGGGGCCTGACCCTCCTCCTCGTGTTGCTCTTCGGCGCGGTCTACGCGGTGAACAATCTGCGGCGGCAAGGTGCGATGACGCCTCTGGAGGCGCAGGTGATGGACATGAGCACCCCAGCCCCGCCGGGCATGACCGCCGTCCGTCTCGGCGATGTGACGCGCGGACCCCTCGCCGAGACGGTCACGTACACCGGCCAGGCGGTCGGCTACGTGGAGCAGGATGTCAACGCCCGGGTCGGCGGCGTCATCGTGTGGATGCCTTTTTACGTGGGCGACGCGGTGAAGAAGGACCAGGTGCTCGCACGGCTCGACACGTCGCAGCTCGATCCCCAACTCGCCGAGCGAGCCGCGATGGCCGACGTCGCCACGCAAGGGGTGGGAGTCGCCGCCAACACCTATGAGACGACGCTGCAGCAGGTCGCGGAAGCCCGTGCCGAACTTGGGGCAAGGGAGGGCAAGGTGGACGAGGCCGAAGCGATGCTGGAAGCGGCACGCGCCGACCGGGGCGCCGCGGAAGCGGGACTTGCCGTTGCCGAGTCGGAGGTTCCCTCGGCCGTGGCGGAGGTGGATTCCGCTACGGAGCGCGCTCGCTTCCGTGCGGAGGAGCTGCGAAGAGACCGCGAGCTGTTCGCCAAAGGCGCGATCAGCCCGTCCGAACTCCAGCAGTCCGAGTCTGAAAACGCCGACGCCCAAGCCAAGCTCCAACAAGCCCAGTCCATGGTGAGGCAGACCAAAGCCAAGGTCGCGGCCGCATGCTCGATGGTGACGAGGGCGGACTCGATGATCGTTGCCGCGCAGCGGCGCGTCGCCCAGACGAAGGCGGACGTGCGGGCCGCCCAGGCCTCGATCCGGGCGAGGGAGAGTGCGGCCGCGGCGGCCAAGCAGTCGATCGCGAAGGAGCGCGCGGGCGTGGCTCAGGCGCGCGCCAGCTACAACGGCGCCGCGGCCCAGCGCGGATACAGCGAGATCCGAGCGGAGGTCGACGGCGTGATCACCCAGCGCGTGATCAGCCCGGGCGTTTTGGTGGCGCCGGGCCAGAGCGTCCTGAAGGTGGCCCAGGTCTCCCCCATCCGCCTTCAGGCGAACGTGGCGATGGAGGATATCGACCGGATTTCCGTGGGCGATCCGGTCACCGTGCGCGATCCCGAGGGAAAGGGAGTCCCCATCCGGTCCCAGGTGCGTTCGGTTGCTCCAGCCCTCGATCCTCGGTCGCGCACCGGCGTGGTCGAGGTCGTTTGGCCGAACGCCGATGGGCGGTTCTCGCCCGGCCAGTTCGTCGAGATGCAGATCGAGGTGGGCCGGGTGGCCGAAGCGCTCACCGTTCCCGCCGAGGCCGTGCAGCACGGGGCTGGCGAGCCGGGTCTGCCCGAGTCGTTCGTGTGGGTCGCCAAGCCGGGTGACGACACGGGCCGGTTCACGGTCAAGCGCATCGAAGTGGAGCTTGGCCATTCGGACGGCAAACGCCGCGAGGTGACCGGTGTTCTGGAACCCGGCCAGATGGTGGTGACCCAAGGAGCGGCCTACTTGCGCGACGGTGGCGAGGTCATGACGCCTCTTCCCAAGATCGAGAGCCGGGGCCCGGTGGTCGAAGTGACCACGAGCGGCTACAAACCGTCGACGGTGACCGTCGAGTTGGGCAAGCCCGTCACGATCACCTTCATTCGGCGGACGGACCAGACGTGCGGCAACGAGATCCTCTTCCCCGACCTGGGGATCAACAAGCCGCTCCCGCTGAACGAACCCGTCGAGGTGACCTTCACGCCGACCAAGGGAGGCGATCTGAGGTTCACTTGCGCCATGGACATGCTGCGCGGGAAGGTGGTGGTCCGTTGAAACCGGCCCTCCAGTACGGCACGAAGCGGCCGAACCCGCTGCACCTGATCCACAAGTGGTCGATCGAGCACCCCTACGCGGTGATCGCCTTCTTCGTCGGGGTGCTCGCGCTCTCCTGGCTCGCCATTACCCAACTCATTCCCAAGCGCTTCGCGCCCTATGTGGAGAGTCCGATGATCGGGGTCGTGACGATGATGCCGGGGCTCTCCACCCAGGAGATGGAGCTGTACATCAGCAAGCCCATCGAGGAGCAGTTGGTGAACCTCAAGGGCGTCCGGTACATCCGGTCGACCTCGCAGGACGGGTTCTCGATCGTCACGCTCGAGTTTCCCTATGGAACGGACATGGAGCGTGCGCTGGTGGACGTGCAGTCCCTGATGAACGTCACCCAGTCCAACCTGCCCGCGACTGGCGCCAACCTCAAACCCTCCTTTGTCGTGCCGATCGATCCCCTGAACCTCCCCGTGGTGTCGTTGGCGCTGACGGGCGATCAGGACCAGGGCTGGAGCCCCGCTCGCGTGCGCGAGTACGCGGACAACGAGGTGGTGCGCCGCTTGAAGGAGGTGACCGACGTCTACTCGGTCGTTCCTTTTGGAGGCTACCGGCGCCAGCTCCAGGTGGTGGTGGACCGCGAGAAGCTGGCGGGATACGGTCTGTCGATCCTCGACGTGCGGGACGCGATCGATCGGTCGAACGTGACCCAGTCCTCGGGGATCCTCACGCAGGGCGACAAGGAGTCGATCGTCAGGGTCGATTCCCGGGCGTTGTCCGCCCAGGAACTGCTCGACTACCCCATCCACGAGGTGGGCGAGAAGGGCGCTTCCCCCCGGGTGGTCTCCATCCGCGACGTGGCCCGCGTGGACGACACGCACTGGGAAAAGCGCAGCGGCTACCGCTACTACTCGAACGTCGACGGAGCCGGCGGAGGCAGCGAGGAGGCGATCGAAATCTCGGTGATCCAGAACCCGGGCGCAAGCTCCGCCCGCGTGGTGCCGGCGGTGATGCGGGTCGTCGAGCGGATGGAGAACGAAAACCCGGGGTTGAAGTTCGACGTCGCGTACGACAACGCCCACTTCGTGGAAATCCTGTTCGACAACGTGTGGCACGAGCTGGGGCTGGCCGTCCTGCTCACGGGAATCGCGGTGATCTTCTTCCTTGGCGAATGGAGGGGAACGGTGATCGCGATGATCACGCTGCCCACCTCGCTGGCCCTCGCCATCCTGATGATGGTGCCGTTCGGCATGACGTTCAACAGCGGCACGCTTATCGGCCTCTTGCTGTCCATTGGGCGGTTGGTGGACGACAGCATCATCGACATCCACGCCGTGGAACGTCACCTGAGAATGGGGAAGGACCCCAAGACCGCGACCATCGACGGCATCGCCGAGGTGCGCGTGGCGGTGATCGCCTCGACCTTGATGATCGTTCTCGCGCTGATGCCGTTGCTGTTCTCGGGCGGGATCGTGGGGCTGATGTTCGTCGAGCTGGTGTGGCCCCTGATCTTCGGGCTCTTGGCATCGATGCTCGTCTCGTTCACCCTCACCGCGCTCCTTTGCGCGAATCTCCTCAGGCACGAGGAGGCTAGGGAGGAGGACCGCAAGCACTGGGCGCTTCGCTGGCTCTACAAGCTGCTCGACCCGTTCCAGCGGTGGCTCGACCGGCTGGAGGCGTGGTACGCCCGCGCGATCAAGTGGACCTTGAAGCACCGGTTCGTCAACTTCGCCCGCGTGGTGGCGGTCCTCATCATCGGCTTCTCGTTCTACTACTTCATCGGGAGCGAGATGATGCCGCTTGCCGACACCGGCCAAGCCGTCGGGTTCTTGGAGATGGAGCCGGGGACCTCGTACGAGGGGACCGAAGGCGCCGTCAAGCAGCTCGAAACCATCCTCGCCAAGTACCCAGAGTTGGAGAAGGCGAGCATCGAAATCGGCGCGGAGTCGATGTTCGAGACGTGGACCCCGTTCTACACCGGCTATCAAATGCCGCAGGTGAGCGGAGCCGCGTTGATGCTGACGTTCAGCGACAAGGACACGCGCAAGAGAACGATTTTCGACGTGATGGACGCGGTCCACAAGGAGGCCTACGCCACGATTCCGGGTCTGAGGCGGCTGCAGATCAAGGAGATGGGCTCCGACGTGATGGCGACGGCCGCGGCACCCATCCACGTGAACATCTACGGGCCCGACCTCCACGTGCTCGATCGTTTGGGGCGGGAGGTGGAGGCCGTGGCGTGGAAGATGCCGGAGCTGTTCCAGCCCTCGCGGACCTGGACGATGGGGTTGCCCGACTTCCAGGTGAACGTGGACCCTCAGAAGGCCCAGGAGGTGGGGTTGTCTCCGGATGCCATCGCCAAGCAGGCGTACTACTCCCTCAAGGGGGGGCTGACCGACGAGTTCTATCGTCTGCCCAACCTTCGCCAGAACACGATTCTCGTCCGGTACGAGCAGGGTGACCGCCAGTCGCAGGGCGACTTGGAGAACCTCCTCCTCTCGACTCCAGCGGGCGATTCCATCCCGCTGAAGTCGGTCGCATCGATCGAGCGGAGCCAGGCGCCGACGGCGATCGAGCACGACGGGTTGAGGCGCGTGCTTGGAGTCACGGGTTACTACCGGATCGGCAACCTGCCGAGCATGGACGTGGTGATGAACCTGGTGGCGTACGCCTACGGAGGCAATAGCGATCTCGGGATCGAGCCCGTGAACTTCCCGCCGGGCTACGGCATGGAGATGCGCGGCGACATGACCCAGATGATGGACAGCTTCCGCCGCCTAATGAACGGGCTGTTCCTCGCGCTCGCCTTGATGTACCTGGTGCTGGTGATCCAGTTCCGCGGGTTCCTGCAGCCCTTGCAGATGATCGCGTCGCTTCCCTTGGAACTGGCGGGCGTGTTCATTGCCTTGTGGCTGGCGTCGCAGGCGTTCTCCACGGTGTCGATCCTCGGCATCATCGTGCTGACGGGCATGGACATCACCACCGCGGTGCTCATCATCGACCTGATCATGAAGTACCGCGACCGCGGGGTCCCGAGGGACGAGGCGATCGTCCGAGCCTGTCCAGACCGGTTGCGGCCTATCCTCATGACCGTGGGCATCACGCTCATCGTCATGTTGCCGATCGCGTTCGCGCCGAAGACCGGGTTGGACGCGTACCAGCCGCTGGCTATGGCCGTGGTGGGCGGGCTCTTGATGGGCACGATCCTCAGCCTCTTCGACATCCCGATCATGCACACCTATGTGGACGACTTCACGCGGTGGATCAACAGGGTGTTCCTCGGCAGGGATTGGGAGTGGCCCAAGAGGGAGGAGTGATCCTGGTTTGTGGTTTGTGGTTAGTTGAAGGCCTTCAGGCGGAGGGAGTTCAACACCACCGACACGCTTGAGAAGGCCATGGCGGCTGCGGCGAACATCGGGCTGAGGCGCCCGGACATCGCCAGCGGGATCATCACGACGTTGTAGCCGAACGCCCAGACGAGGTTCCATTTGATGGTGGCAAGTGTCGCGCGGGCGAGGCGGATGGCGGTTGGCACGCCTCTGAGGTCGCTGCGAAGCAGGGTAATCCCGGCGGTCTCCATCGCGACGTCCGTGCCGGAGCCGATCGCGAACCCGAGGTCGGCCTGGGCGAGGGCGGGGGCGTCGTTGATGCCGTCGCCGACCATGGCGACCGGTCCGTTTGCCTGGTGCTTGCGCACGATGTCTGCCTTGTCGCCGGGGAGGACCTGCGCCTCCACCTCGTCGATGCCGACTTGGGCCGCAATGGCCTCGGCGGTGCTGCGGTTGTCTCCCGTCACCATAATGGGCTCGAGCCCGAGCGCGCGCAGCTGGTCGACGGCCTGGACGCTGTGCTCAGACACGACGTCCGCGACCGCCAGGATCGCGGCCAACGTGCCGTCGACAGCCATGAGCATGGCGGTTTTGGCGTCGTTCTCAAGCGTGGCGAGTCGGCTCTGAGCTGCCTCGGGCACATCGACGCCGCGTTCTTCCATCAGGCGTGCGGTGCCGAGGAGGATCGACTTGCCGTCAACCGTGGCCTCGATGCCGCGTCCCTCCAAGGCTTGAAACGCCTCGGCTGCGCCAACGGGGACGTTCCGCTCGCGGGCGCCGCGGACGATCGCTTGGGCGACGGGGTGCTCCGAGCCGGACTCGGCCGAGGCGGCGAGGGCGAGGAGCGGGGAGGCGTTTGTCGTTTGTCGTTTGTCGCTTGTCGCGTGTCGACCGGATTCTATGCTCACCCCGGGGGACTGATATGCCGCTTGTTCGGGATTGGCGAGGGGGTCTTCTCCCCATTCTTCCAAGTCGCTGAGGGTGGGTTTGCCTTGGGTGAGGGTGCCGGTCTTGTCGAGAAGGACGGTCTTGATGGCGCTGGATCGCTCGAGCACCAAGGCGTCTTTGATCAAGATGCCGAGGCTCGCGCCCCGGCCCGTTCCCACCATGATCGCCGTCGGAGTGGCGAGGCCGAGGGCACAGGGGCAGGCGATCACGAGCACCGTCACCGCCGGCACGAGCGCTTGTCCGAACGAGGCGCCCAACGCCAGCCACCACGTCAGGAACGTGCCGATGGCGACGAGGATGACGATCGGCACGAACACTCCGGAAATCTGGTCGGCCAGCCGCTGCACCGGCGCCTTGCTCCCTTGGGCGCGCTCCACCATCTTCACGATCTGGGCAAGGGCCGTTTCGCTTCCGACGTGCGTGGCCTGGTACACGAGCGTGCCGCCCGTGTTGATGGTCGCGCCGGTGACCGTGTCCTGGGGCCCTTTGGGCACGGGTTCGGGTTCCCCGGTGAGCATCGACTCGTCGACATACGAGGACCCTTCGACCACTTTGCCGTCCACCGCGAACTTCTCGCCCGGGCGCACACGAAGTCGGTCTCCGACTTGGAGGGAGGCAACGGGCACCTCTTTCTCCACCCCGGCCTCGATGCGGGTCGCGGTGGAGGGCGCGAGGCCCATGAGGGTCTCGATCGCCGAGGACATCCGCGTCTTCGATCGAGACTCCAGATACCGGCCCGTCAGGATCAGCGTGACGATCGCGGCCGCGGTTTCGAAGTAGATGTGCTCGCTCTGGTGGTGCGCGTTTCCCGAGTACACGACCAGCGAGACCGTGCTGTACAGCCACGCCGCGCCCGCGCCCATCGCGATCAGCGTGTCCATCGTGGCCGATCCGTGGCGCAGCGCCTTCCACGTGGTGGTGAAGAACGACCGGCCGCACCCGAAGACCACGGGCGTCGAGAGCACGAACAGCAGCATGTTCGCCCACTCGGGCCGCGGGTGCCACGCCATCGATACCGCCACGATCGGGACCGTGAGGGCGAGGGCCGTCCACAGGTTGGCGAGCTGTTTCTTCAGGGGCCCGTACGCGTCGGGCGCGACGTGCGAGGCGTGCTCGTCGCCATGGTGCTCCGGGGCGTGCGGTTCATCGGCGACTCCGTACCCGGCGTTCTCGACCGCAGCCCGCAGCGCGCCGCGGTCGACGTCGTGGCTGTGCGCCACGCTCGCCTTTTCCGTCGCGTAGTTCACGGTCGCCTCTTCGACGCCGGGCACCTTCGAGAGAGCCCGTTCGACGCGACGCACGCACGACGCGCAGGTCATCCCCTCGATCTTCAGCTCGGTCGTTTCGGGCGAGGCCATATCACTCCCGGGTCGCTCCGTATCCCTCGTCGACGACCGCGGCGACGAGCGCGTCGGCGGAGGTGTCGCTTTCGTGATCGACGACCGCGCGGCCCGGTTCGAGGGTGACTTCGGCCTGATGAACTCCAGCGACGCCTTCGAGGGCGCCCTTCACCGCCGCGACGCAGTGGCCACACGACATGCCTTGAATCTTGAGTTGGGTTGTCATGGATGTTCCTACTCCTTCTGGGGACTCGGCGCGTAAGCCGCGCCACATTTTGGTCCAATCCTTTGGGAGCCGCGCTCTTGTTGGTTTATCCTAGAGGAGCCTTGCACGAACAGCCATGACCACCCGCGAGCAAGTCGCCCACCTGTTGCGACGTTACGGACTTGGCGCCTCGCGTTCCGAACTGGACGCTTGTGAGAAGCTCGGCGTCAAAGGCACTTTGGCGCGGTTGCTCGACTACGATTCGATCGACGAAGGGTTCCCGGTCAGCCCGTGGGAGTTCTGTTTCCAAACCAACGGCCAGGTGCAAACCGACCCTGCCCGCATTGCTCGGTGGTGGGCTTTGCGCCTGTTGATGACCAAGCGGCCGCTGCAGGAGAAGCTCACGCTCTTTTGGCACGACCACTTCGCGGTCAGTGGATCGAAGGTCGAGTCGGGCCCGATGCTGCTCGTCTACCTGGACGCTCTGCGCGCGCACGCAGGCGGGCGTTTCCGGACGCTGCTCGGCGCCGTGACCAAGGACCCGGCCATGTTGCGCTGGCTGGACAACGACTTGAGCGTCAAGGGAAGCCCGAACGAGAACTACGCGCGCGAACTGATGGAGCTTTTCACGATCGGGATCGGGAACTACACGGAGAAGGACGTTCAGGAGTCGGCGCGCGCCCTCACTGGCTGGAGCCTCCGTTCCGCCATCCAGGGCGGCAATCAAGCGACGGCCAAGGCGCGGCTGATGGCGGCCGTCGAGAAGGGCGTGCCCCTGATCGCTTCGTCGTACAGCGAGGGATACCACGACGAGGGGGTCAAGACGATCCTGGGCAAGAGCGCGCCGTTCGATACCGAGACGCTGCTCGACCTGCTGGCCGACAAGCCGGAGACGGCGAAGGCGCTGGCGACCAAGCTGTGGGAGTTCTTCGCCTACCCCAACCCCGAGCCGTCGGTCGTCGAGCGGACGGCCAAGGTCTTCCGTTCATCGAAGGGCGACATCAAGGCCGTTCTGGCGTCGATCGCAAACTCGAAGGAGTTCTGGAGCGAGCGGTGCGTTCGGGGCCAGGTGAAGAGCCCGGTCGATTTCACGGTCGCGGTCATTCGGCAGCTCGAGTTGGGGGACCGTGTGCTTCAGGGTCGGGAGGCGAACGCGGATTGGACGACGCCGATTCCGCAGTACACGAACGGCGTCGCCGAGATCGTGCTGGGCACGATGCGCCGCCAGGGGATGACGTTGCTGTACCCGCCCGACGTCGCGGGTTGGAACTGGGGGACCGCGTGGGTGAGCCCGGCGATGATGGTCGAGCGCGAGCGTCTGGCCACCGCGCTGTTGGGCCCCGGACGGGGCCAGGGGACCGCGGCGATCCTCGTCGCGCGTGCGAAGGAGGCCGGCGCGACCAGCGCCGAGGGTGTCGTGGACGTCTTGATCGACCTGTTCGACGCGCCTTGCCGACCCGAGCAGCGCTCCGTGCTGGTCGAGGCCTTTGAAAAGGGCGGCGGAATGGCCGTGCTCGGGAATGTCCAGAAGGCATCGAACGCGTTGGCGCCCGTGGTCCGGCTGATGTTCAGTGCGCCCGAGTTCCACTTCTGCTGACGCCGCTCATGGCTTGAGGTAGGGCCGCATCTGCTCCAGCTTCTTGGGGCCGATGCCCTTGACGGCCATCAGCTCGTCCACCGACCGGAACCCTCCGTGGGAGGCCCGGTACTCCACGATGCGGGCCGCGGTGGCGGGTCCGATCCCGGGGACGGACTCCAACTCTTTGGCGCTGGCGAGGCTCAGGCTGACGCCGGCGCCGTTCGATTGGGCCGTGGGCAGGGTTTGCTCGACCTTCTCGTAGGCGGAAGAGGTCCCGCCCCCGTAACGGTCCGCAACCTTCGTGGATTGATCGTTCTTCGTCGGCACGACGAGTTGCGAACCGTCGACGAGCGGGGCGGCCAGGTTGAGCCGGGCCAGATCGGCCTGGTCCGTAGGCCCTCCCGCACGATCGATCGCCGCTTGGACGCGGGCGCCCGAAGGCAGTCTGACGACCCCGGGCTTGGCGACCGCCCCGGCCACATCGACGGCCACCGAACCTTGGGCCGGCGCGACCTGTTCGACCGCGATCGTGGCCGGGCGTTTGAGGTGGCGCGCACCGACGTACCCGGCGAAGAGCAAGAGCACGGTGGCAAGCGCCGCATAACCGAGGCGCTCCTTGGACGTCGCGTGTGCAAACATCGTATTGCATACTATACATGAATTCACAACCAAGATACTCTTCCGTAAGAAGTCGGGGTTCTTGTATGCTCACGCCATGCGCGTCACGGTCATCGACGTCGGTTCGAACTCCGTCCTCACCACGATCCTCGACGGTTGGGACGTGGTGTTCGAATCGTCGGCCGTCACGGGTTTGGGATCGGGCACCCGGGTCTCGGGCGTGCTGGCCGAGGACGCGATGGAGCGGACCCTTTCGGCTCTGCGCGACGGGTTCGCGGCTGCAAAGGAACACGGGGCGGAGCGCGTGGCGGCGCGCGCGACGATGGCCGCCCGCATCGCGTCGAACACGGACGCGTTCCTGGCACGGTGCGCGGCCCAGGGAACTCCGGTCGAAGTGCTGTCGGGCGAGGAGGAGGCGAGGCTGGGGCTGTTGTCGGTGGCGGAAGATCCCGCGTTCGGGTCGGAGCCCCGACTTTCCATCGTCGATGTTGGCGGGCACAGCACTGAACTGGCCACGGCGGACCGGGTCGCTGGGGCGTGGCAGGCGACGTTTGAACGCAGCTACC
>JAMLGR010000017.1 GCA_023957775.1 Fimbriimonadaceae bacterium
TGAAGGCGAGCAAGGGGCTGCGCGCCTACCACATCGGCTACGTGCTGGGCCCGCGCCTCAACGCGGCGGGACGGATCGACGACGCGGCGATCTCGCTGAAACTGCTCCTTTCCAACGACGAGACGGAGGCCACCCAGCTTGCGCGCCAGATCGAGCAGATCAACGAGCAGCGCCGGGCCGAACAGATGCGGATCCTCGACGAGGCCTCGCAGATGGTGCTCGAGACCGGGGCCAACGAGCGCTTTGTGATCGTGGTCGCAAGCGAGGGCTGGCACGCGGGCGTGATCGGCATCGTCGCGGGTCGGCTGGTGGAGCAGTTCCGGCGCCCCGCGTTCGTGGGTTCGATCGACCCGGAGACGGGCAAGGTGAAGGGCTCCGCGCGCACGATTCCGTCGTTCCACCTCTACCACGCCTTGCAGGCGCACACACACCTGATGGACGGCGGCGGCCACGCGATGGCGGCGGGCTTTTCCGCGGAGTCGGGCCGCATCGCCGAGATCGCGGACGCGCTCGATGCCTACGCCCGCGGGATCCTCACGGAGGAGGATTTTGCGATCACGCGGCGCGTCGACGCCGCGGTGGACCCCGAGGAGATCACCCCGGCGTTCGTCGCCGCGCTCAACGCGCTGGAGCCGTTCGGCGACTCGAATCCCGAACCCGTGTTCGTCGCCAGGGACATGTCCTTCGCCCAGATCACCCCGACGCGCAAACCCGAGCACGTGCAGGTCACGCTGCGGCGCCAGGACGGGCCCGTGATCCAAGGCATGGGCTTCGGCATGGGCACCCGCTTGGCCGAAGTGCAGGCCGGCGCCCGCGTGGACGTGATGTTCCAGCCCGAACTCGACGAGTTCCGGGGCGTGACGCGGCTCAAGTGGATCTTGAGGGATTACGAGCTTTTCGCCTAGTGGCGGAACCACCAGGCCGATTCCTTTGGCATCTCGGTGACGATCGCCCGCTTCACCAAGTCGAACGACCGGTTCTGGTCGTTCCAGTGATAGGTTCGCTCGACCCAAGCGTCGTGCCCGGTGCGAATCGACTCATCGATGCCTTCGTGGCGCGGAAACGCTCGGACCGTTCCCGTTCTTTCGAACCCTTCCAGGGTGCCGTTCTCGAACTTCCCCACCATCACGAGCCGCGGCGGGTCGCTTTCGATGAGCGCGAAGCGCCGTGCGTATCCGGTGCCCCAGCAAGACCAGAAGGTCAGGAACGCCCGGCCGTGGTGCCTCACGATCCGTGCGGGATCTTCGGTATCCACGTAAAGGTTGTCGAGTTCGACCCGCGCGAGCCGCCGACCATTGCGGGACCACTCGATATCGACGAGCAGGTCTCGGGAGGGCATCCTCGCCCACGAAAGAAGATCACCGGCGGACAAGACGCCCGCGACCGGTCCTCGGAGCAGCGTGCCGCCCAGATCCGGAAAGGCGAAGAGCCAGATCGCGATCGCAAGCACAGTCAGATACTACAGCGAAGGGGCATCATCGGCCGCACTCTTCCCTGCCACTCGAAGCGCCAAGCTCCCATCACCCCACGAGCGCAACCGCAACAGCCGGGCCGCCAAAGCCGAGACGGTCCATCGCAACCATGACGGCGATCAAGCCCAGGAAAGCCCAGGCAACTCGCCAGGTCATACGCCGTCTCGTTTCGAACTAGCGGTTCATGGTGAAAGAAAGATTACTGATCTCGACCGACTTCAAGTGGTTCCGCATGAAAGAAGCATCCTGCAGTAAAGTACGATCGTGGCTCGTCAGCGCCCTAAGACACCCTACCGACGAAGCAGGCGTGCGTTTACGCTGCTCGAGGTCCTCGTCGCAACGACGATCGTCGCGGTGCTTGCAGCCTTGCTTTTCAGCGTGTTCGGGTACGCCATGGAAAGCGCCAAGCGGACGACGTGCCTGTCCAATCTGCACCAACTCGGGCTGGCCCTTGAGTCGTACCGCTCGGACTGGGACGATCGGAAGCCGGTCGATAGCATCGACATGAACGGCAGGCCGATCGAGCGGCAGGCATGGATCTCGCTCGAACCCTATGTGAAGTCTCGCGAACCGTTCCAATGCCCCGAGGATCCGCGACGAGTCTACGAGCGCGCCGGCTACATCTACCGGGCCTTCGTACCGGATGTCGCCCACCCCGCGTATCGCATTCCACTCGGAACCGCCCCCTCTTCGATGAGCGTCTGGTGCATGTACCATCTCACGCATGAGGTCGTGCATGCTCCCTACGGCGATTACGACGATCCTGTTCTGGGTTCCGACGGCCATTACGAGGGGACTTTCGTGTTTCTGCGCAACGACACCTCGGCGTCGAGGGTGAACGCCAAGGGCGTCGACACCTACGTTTCCGACGGAACCAACTGGTACGTCTTGGGCGCCGAGCCCTCCGGATTCAAGGGGACGATCCGAACCCAGCGCTTCCCGGGCGAGCCTTGGCCTCCCGAATTCCAGCGGTAGCCGCCGCACAACCGAGGTCGACTACCCTGGCCGAAGTGCAGGCCGGCGCCCGCGTCGACGTGATGTTCCAGCCCCGCTTCGACATGCTCGAGCCGTCCCGCGGCAGAACTGGATCTTCAGGACTAATGGTGGACTAATGGTGCCTTGCGGAGAATGCAACGAACGGTGGCGCTAATGGGCGACCACCCGTATACGGAGCGGAATTGAAATGACACGAAAGGCACCCCTCATCCTTCTGATGCTTCCCTGCATCGCGACGGCCCAAACCCTGTACGGCCCGTCACACTACTACCAGTTCAGCGACAGTCCGTTCGCCGGAGGCAGCTACTCCTCCTTCTACCTTGAGGATTTCGAAGATGGCGTGCTGAACGTCCCGGACGTCGTGGCCACGGGCCTGGTTCCTCCCGCGGTCATTGGGCCGACCTCGGTAACCGACTCGGTTGACGGAGACGACGGCACGATCGACGGCCTCGGGCGGGCGGGTTACTCGCTCTTCGCGGCATTCGGCGACTCGGGAATCACGTTCACTTTCAGTGATGCGACCCTTGGCTCGCTGCCAACCGTCGCCGGGATCGTCTGGACGGACGGCAACAATTCGATCAGTTTCGAGGCACGCGACCTGGGTGGGAACGTGATCGCGTCGAGCCTTAACAACAGCCACGCGGACAACTCCATCTTCGGTGAGACGGACGAGGACCGATTCTACGGCGTGGCCTACTCAGGGGGGATCAAGTCGATCACGATCTGGAGCGGTCCGGGAGGCATCGAAGTCGACCACCTGCAGTATGGAATTGGGACTCCTAACCCCGTGCCGGAGCCCATGACGCTGCTTCTTGGCGGGGCGTCGCTCGCGGCCGCGTTTCGAAAACGCAGCCGTTAGCAGGAACTGAAGAACGACCTCGCAGAGGTCGAATACAGTTGCCCGGGGTCGAGCGCAGGAAGACCCCGGGTTCAAAGGTCCGGATAGGCGAAGAGCCAGATCGCGATGCCAAGCACGGTTGAAAATAACCTGAGGTGCCATCATCGGCGACCCGTACCCCCCTCCTCAAACGAGGTCGCCACATGTCGCGGAGGATGGCCCGGGCAAAGGCACCATGACCGCAGGAAGGAGTGCCCATGAGTCGGCCTACAATAGGCTGTGTCGACGCGCGCCGCGATTGTCTGTTTGGCCGCCTTTGCTGCGATCTACGGGTGGATGTTGCTCGCCTTCGGTCCAACGAGCGACCCAGGGGAGGTGAGGCTCTTAGCGATCAAGTCGCGCCAATACGGCCAGAACTGGATGCGCCCAGGATGCGGAAATGGTCGGGAGAGGGCTTCTGCCGCCAGGCGGGAGTTGGAGCGGTCGATTGTGTCGTACCCGGCCCTGATACCCGCGCTGATCCTAGACATAGACCCGCACGTTCGCTCGGCGGCCATCTTGGATGTCGGGTGGTTGCGACTTCGCGGCAACGAGTCGCTGATCGCCAATGCGCTCACTTCGGACAGCGATCCGACGATCCGCGCATACGCCGCGGGAACCTTGGGCAGGCTTGGCGGTCCCGAAGCGATCAGGGCCTTGCGACTAGCGCTTGCGGATGCGGACCTCGAGGTGCGGGTCCTCTCGACCGCCGCATTGCTGAGCCTCGGCCAGTCCGTTGACGAGAAGATCGGAACACAAGTGGACGCCGAGGCCAAGGCTCGGGGCATGCTGCCCGCTGTTCAGCGGTTGAGTTTGTTTCAAAGGTGAGCATGTTCATGCTAAAGGTGATCCGTGGCAGCGATGGATGAGCGCGCTTTCGCGGAGTTTGTTTCCGCGCTAAACCAAGCCCTTACCTCGTCCCCGCTCACGACGATCTCGATCAAGTTCGCGCTCACCAGACCAAAGTAGGAGACTGTTGGCGATGTGCTTTTCCATCTACCTCTCCACCACCAGCACCGAGGATCTCGCGAAGCCCGAGTCTGAACTGATCCAGCTTGAGACGATCAAGGGTTGGGTTCCCGAGCCCCTGACCGACGAGGATGACTCAGTCCTTGACCGCCTCAACTACCCCAACAAGTGGTGTCTTGTTTCACGATACGGCGGGTGCAGTTGCGGTTACCGGCATCTCTGCTCGGGAAGCGACTTCGACTTCGGCCCTCCCGAAGATTGGTGCCCTGAGGATGACGACGATATCGAGTCCACGCAGGCCGCGTACGATCTGTTCGCACGCCTTCTAGTCGAGGGACACCAAGTCGACGTTCTCGACGTGTGGACAGGCACCTCCGCCGAGGCGATCACCACGATGGTGGTGCGCCTATGCGAAGTGCCAAGGGACCATTTTCGGTTCTTCGAAGGAGTCAGGTTCGAATTCTCGTAGGGTGCAGTCGAAGGGCATGGGGACCATGATTCGGGGGCGGCTCCAACGATCTTCGAGTCTAGGTATCGTCTAGCCACCATGGCGGACACCCGATTTGAGGAGTCGATCCAGACCGATTTCAGCTCGCGGCTGGATTACAAGGGCTACTTGCGGCTCGACCTTGTCCTCAACGCCAAGAGCCGCTCTCGGACCCGCCGCACCACGACGAGCTGCTCTTCATCATCCAGCACCAGACCTCGGAGCTGTGGATGAAGCTTGCGGTCCACGAGCTGCGTGCCGCCGTCGAACACGTCAAGCAGGACGAACTCGCCCCCTGCTTCAAGATCCTGGCCCGGGTCAAGCAGATCCAGAGGATGCTGTTCGAGCAGTGGGCGGTTCTGGAGACCCTCACTCCCAGCGAATATGCGGAGTTCCGAGGCGTTCTCGGCCAGGCGAGCGGGCTGCAGAGTTTCCAAAACCGGATGATCGAGTTCCTGCTCGGCAACAAGGACTCCAAGGTGATCGAGGTCTTCAAGCACGCGCCGGCCGTGTACGGCGAGCTGCAGCAGGCCCTGAATTCGCCGAGTCTGTACGACGAGTTTCTGCGGCACCTGGCGCGTCGCCGCTTCGCCATCCCCGCGACGAGCGTCGACCGCGACTGGTCCAAGCCCTACGAGGAGAGCCCCGAGGTCATCCAGGTCTTCAAGAAGATCTACGAGGACCCCGAGCAGTACTGGGACGCCTACGAGATGTGCGAGAAGCTGGTGGACGTCGAGGAGCAGTTCGCGCTCTGGCGGTTCCGGCACGTCAAGACCGTCGAGCGCATCATCGGATTCAAGAAGGGCACGGGCGGCAGCTCGGGCGTGCCGTTTCTCCAGCGCGGCCTGAGCGTCCGGCTCTTCCCCGAACTCTGGGACGTTCGCACGGAAATCGGGCGATGACGGTGGAATCCCAGGTCGCCAAACTTGGGGCCGGGCCACTGACCGAAGCGGGGCTTCGCGAGCACATCTGGCCGCTGTTCTCGCGGGTGATGGCGCGGGACGAGATCTACCTCGCCAACCACTCCCTGGGCCGACCGCTCGACCGGATGACCGAGGATGTGCGGGAGGCAACCGACGCGTGGTACGCGCAGATGGACGACGCGTGGGAGCCGTGGCTCGCTGAGATCGAGCGCTTCCGGTCGTCGGTCGCACGGCTGGCGGGGGTTTCCGATCCGAAGCGGATCGTGCCGAAGACCTCGGCGGGCCAAGGGCTGCGGGCGGTGCTCAACGCCTTGATCGGCTCGCGCCCGATCCGGGTCGTGGCGACGCGCGGCGAGTTCGACAGCATCGACTTCATTCTGAAGGTCTACCGGCAGCGGGGATTCGTCGAGGTGGATTGGGTGGAGCCCCGCCCCTCTCCCGAAGGTTTGGAGTTGTTTGATTCGAGGGACGTCCTTGCCGAGGTCGTCCCGGGCGTCGAGCTGGTGATCGTGTCGCACGTGTGCTTCAACACCGGGCAGATCCTCGGCGGGATCGAGGAACTGGTCGCGCGGTGCAGGGAGTGCGGTGCAAAGCTGCTGGTGGACGCCTACCACGCGGCGGGGGTGATTCCCGTGGAGTTCGACGCGCTGGGCGCGGACTTCATGATCGGCGGCTCCTACAAGTACACGCGTGGGGGCCCGGGAGCGTGCTGGCTGGCGATCCACGAGCGCCACCGCGAGCTGCGGACGCTGGACACGGGGTGGTTCGCCAAGAAGGAGCCCTTCGCCTACCACCGGACCGAGGTGCCCGAGTTTCTGGACTCGTGGCTGGAGTCCACACCGCCGGTGCTTCCCTTCTACCAGGCGCGGTCCGGGTTGGAGCTGACGCTCCCGATCGGGATCGCGCGGCTGCGGACCTACAACCTGGACCAGCAGGCGACCTTGCGCGAAGCATTCCGCAGGGCGGGGGTCCCGTGTTTCGAGCCGAACGACCCGACGGGGTTCGGCGCGTTTGCGATCGTGCTGCAAGAAGACGCGCGCGGATTCTGCCGCGCGTTGAAAGCGCGGGGCGTCAACACCGACTCGCGGGGCCGCGCCGTTCGGTTTGGCCCCGACGTGTTGAACTCGGGAGAAGAGTTGGTGCGAGCGGCCGAGATTGCGGCGGGCCTAACGAAGGATGAGTAGGTCACGCCCGAGACGACAAACGTCCCCCACAAACCACAAACCACAAACCACAAACCAAGCGAGAGTGGTGCCGCAGGCCGGATTTGAACCGGCGACCCATAGATTTTCAGTCTATTGCTCTACCAACTGAGCTACCGCGGCACGTAGGGTCTTATGGCGCGGATGACGGGATTTGAACCCGCGGCCTCCGGCGTGACAGGCCGGCGCTCTAAACCGCTGAGCTACACCCGCGCGCGAAGCCGGATTATGACACCCCGCCCGGTTGGGATGCAACGGCTATTCGTACGGCAGTTCGTTCAGAAGAAGCCAGTACATCCCGATCTGAAGCACCGCCTCGGCGTACTCCCCCGGATCGGTTGGCTTGATCAGGAACGAATTGGCACCGAGCTCGTACGCGCGGACCCGCGAATCGCGATCCGCGTTCGCGGTCAACACGACCACGGGGACCAAGGCAGTCAAGGGCTCCTCCCGCAGGCGGCGGAGCAGATCCAAACCCGTCAAGCCGGGAAGCCGAAGATCGAGGATGATGAGCGCGGGCACCGGGTCGGGCGGTTGTTCCCCGAACAAGAACTTCACCGCCTCCTCGCCGTCGGTCGCCACCACGACCTCGTTCATGATGTTGTTTCGCCTGAGGGCGCGAAGAGTGAGACGCTCGTCGTCCGGATTGTCCTCGATCAACAGTACGACTTTGTTCTCCATGGCAACCCGCGTGGCGACGCTCCCATTATATTCCCGCCGGCACCTTGCGGATTGCTTCACCTTGCGGACACACTGCGACCATGAGCGATTCCCCCGACGGTCTTCCCGGCACGATGTCTCGCCGACTCAACGTCGCCATGATGGGAGCGGGCAGCTTCTTCACCGGCTCCATCCTTCGGGACGTGATGCTGATCCCCGGAATCCCGGGCGGCGAACTGCGCCTGGTCGATGTCGATTCCGACCGCCTCGGACTCACCCACAAGTGGATCGTGAAGCTCGCGGAAACCCTCGGAGTGGCCGACCGATGGACCGTCCGCTCCTCGACCGACCGCAAGGAGCTTCTTCCGGGAACGGATTACATCGTGAACAGCATCGAGGTGAGCGGCCTCGAGTGTGTCCGGCACGACAACGACATTCCCCTCGAGTTCGGTGTGAGCCAGTGCATCGGCGACACGATCGGGCCGGGCGGCCTGTTCAAAGCCCTGCGTACGGTCCCGGTCTGGTTGGACATCCTCCGGGATGCGGAGCGACTGTGCCCGAACGCCCAGGTGCTGAACTACACGAACCCGATGAACATCCTTTGCCTCGCCGCGGCACGGGCGAGTTCGATGCGGGTCGTGGGGCTGTGCCACTCGGTCCAAGGCACGTCGAGAATGCTGGCCGGCTTCGCGGGGGTTCCCTATGAACAGGTGCGGTGGGAGTGCGCGGGCATCAACCACCTTGCGTGGTTCACGAGCTTCGACGGGCCCGAGGGCGACCTCTACCCCATGCTCCTCCGCGTTGCGGACGATCCCGAGTCCGAGTTCGCGCAGAAGGAGAAGGTCCGCATCGACATGATGCGTGCGTTCGGCGCGTTCATCACGGAAAGCAGCGGCCACCTCAGCGAGTACCTTCCCTACTACCGCAAGCGCAAGGAGATCCTCGAGACCTATGCCACGCCGTGCTACGGGGGCGAGGAAGGCTTCTACGCCGCGAACTGGCCGACTTGGCGCGAGGGCCAGGACACCAAGCGCGCGGCCCAGATCGAAGGTGCCGAACCGCTCGACGTGAAGCGCAGCCTGGAGTACGGAGCGTGGATCATCGAAGCGATCGAGAAGGACTCGCCCGTCGTGATCCACGGCAACGTGCCCAACGAAGGGTCCATCACGAACCTGCCTTCCGACGGGTGCGTCGAGGTCGCGTGCCTGGTGGACAGAAACGGCGTGCAGCCCACGCGCTACGGGGCGCTTCCCAAGCCGATGGCGGGAATCTGCGATTCGAACATGCGCATGTTCGACGTGGCGGCCGAGGCGTGCATCCACCGCTCGAAGGAAGCGGCGTTCCACGCGTTGCTGCTGGATCCCCTCACGGCCGCGGTGTGCAGCCCGGTCGAGATCCGCGAGATGACCCGGCGCCTGTTCGAAGCCGAAGCCGAGTACCTACCGGGCTTCGCCTAGCGCAGGGCGAGCGGGGGCAGTTCCCTCGACTTCGCTCGGGATGACCGGGGAGCTCGGGATGACCGGGCGCTACTCTTCCTCAAGGCGGCCGACGCGGACCATCATCAGGACCGTGCTGGCGCCGCGGCGGACGCGCATGGGGATGATCGAGCCGACTTCCTGCTCGAAAACGAGCTTCGCGAAGTCGATTTGGTTCTTGACGGGCGAACCGTTGAGTTGGAAGATGATGTCGCCGGGGCGCAGGCCGGCCATGTTCGCGCTGCTTCCCGCTTGGACCATCTCCACGACCGCACCGGCCCCGGGCGCATCGCGGCAGAACACGCCGAGCGAGGGGTGGATCACCTCGTGCGAGGGCGAGCGGAAGCCGTCGAGGACGCGGCGAAGCGCGACGGGCCCGACGGTGTAGGCGACGGTCATTGCCCCCGGACCGAAGCGGTTCTCCTGTTGGCGCGTCTTGGGCAGAAGATCGCGCGAGAGGCCCCCAAACCCAGCTTGCTGAGGCGACTCGTCGATCTGCTCGAGCGTCGCGTTCAGCGTGCCCAGCAGTTCGCCGTTCAGCGTGAAGATCAAGGCGCCGCCCACGCTGTCCGCAGGCGCCTCGAAACGGATTTCGTTGAGCTGCACGACCCGGCGCGAGGGATTGACCACACCCACCCGATCGGCGGAGACGAACTCGGCGCGGATCGGGCCGCTGCCCAAGGCGGCCAACAAGCGCTCGCCCGGACGGGCATCGCGCCTTGAGGCGCTCACCGGGTTGGCGCCAGACTTCCAGCCCTCGGCTCCGAGCAGCACGAGCTGCGAGGGGTCGTCGCTGGAGAGCACTTTGAGCACGATCACGGCTCCCGTCGACGCGCGACCTCGAACCTGGGTGCCCGCGACGGACTCCTTGTGCGCCACGAACAGTCCGCCGGAGTCGATCAGCGCGGCGGCGCCCCGCTCCTGATCGCCATCGAGCAAGACGACGATCGAAGGAGCGATGCGGCTCCAGGCCGACGCCTCCGTGGGGGAGAGCTGCGTGGAGAGGCCCGACAGGACCACCACGGCGAGACTAACTGCCGATGAGAACATTGCTGGGTGAGGCGACCTCCGTCGCGCGGTAGGCGCCCGTCGCGGCGTCGCGTACGGGTTGGATGACGACAATGCCTTCCTCGGGTCGGGAGGACTCTATGGCTGCTGGTGCTGCGGCCTCGGACAACGCCGTCCCCGTGTCGAACGGCGAGGGCTTGTCCGCGCCGCCGCCGAATCCGCCGCCGCCTGCGGGTGCAGGAGCCATCGTGCTCGCCGCGAGGACGCGCGGCCCCTCGTCCTTCATCGCGATCTTCTCGGCTGTACGATCTGCGCGCACCACCGACTCCCTGACGGGGCGGGGAGCGGACTTCTTCTCGGCGACCAGCGTGGGAGAGGACGTCTTCTTGGGCTCGGGCGCCGACTCCACATGCATGCCCTCGGGGTTCGGCGCGGGAGCCGTCCAACGAGGAAGGTCGATCTCGGGTGTCGATTTCGACGCACCGGAGGTAGACGCGACGAGGACGGGAGCGGCCGGGGGAGCGGAACGCAGGGCCAAGGCCATGAACGCATAGGCCCCGAGCGCGGCCGCGGGCACGAAGAGCCAACGCCAATCGAACCGGCCCGACCTCTTCTCCAGACCCCGGCGAAGGATCTCTTCGCGCAGGCGATCGGAGGAGAGCTGGTGGTCCATCGCCGGGCTCATTTCGCGAAGCCCCGCACGCATGGCCCGGTACGTCTCCAACGAGGCGCGCACCTCGGGATCGGTCTGGGCAAGCCGTTCGATCCGGGTGGCAAGCTCGGCATCGACGTCGCCAAAGGCGACCTGGGCAATCTGGTCATCGAGTCGTTTGTTCATCGGGGGTCCTCCGCCAGAAGCGGGGCAATGCGGTCTTTCAAAGCGCGTCGGGCGCGGAGCACGCGGAGCTTGGCGCCGCCCACGGTGCATCCGAGGATTTGGGCAATCTCGGGATACTCGCGCTCCTCGATGTCGCGCAGGACGATCACGGAGCGATGATGCGCCGGGAGCGCCCCGAGCGCACGTCGGATGGCGTCGCGCATATCGTCGATTTCGAGGTTGTGGACGGGATCCTCGTTCTCGATCGTGGTCATCCACGTGAGGGAGCCGGCCGCCTCCTGCTGCTCGAGGGCGCCTCGGCGCTGGTGCATGCGGGCCTGATCGGTGCAAAGGTTCGTCACGATTCGAAGGAGCCACGTCGTGAACTTGGCTTCATCGCGGTATCGGCCGAGGTTCTGATAGGCGCGCACGAAGGCCTCCTGCACAATATCTTCGGCATCGTCGCGCCGTGGGACCATCTGGTAGGCGAATCGGTACACCAGCGTGCGATGTCGCTCGTAGAGCTTCTCGAACGCCGAGTAGTCGCCATCCCGCGCTCTACCAACGAGCGCCTCGTCGCTGTCCCGGTCCATTCCTTGCGCCAGGGATCTACCCGTTGCCGTGATCGTGAATTCCATCGGTGATCGACTCCGTCGTCACTGGCTATGACGGGGCATCCGGCTCACGGTTTCGGCGAATCCGCCCTTGCAGGTGATAGGATAGCAGGAGAGACCCAGCCCCATGATCGATCCCTACGGCCGCACCATCGACTATTTGCGCGTGTCGCTCACCGACCAGTGCAACCTTCGGTGTGTCTACTGCATGCCGGAAGAGGGCCTTCCCTTCCTTCCCAAAGAGCAGACCCTCACGGACGACGAGCTCGTTCGCATCGTGCGCGTGGCGGCCGCGAAGGGCGTTCGAAAGGTCCGCCTCACCGGAGGCGAACCTCTGATGCGGCGCGACCTGCCCGCGCTCGTCGCCCGAATCGCATCTCTTCCCGGTATCGAGGATCTGAGCGCCACGACCAACGGCTACTTGCTTGCCCGCGACGCCCAGGCCCTGGCGGCCTCCGGGCTGCACCGGGTGAACGTCAGCCTGGACACCCTCGATCCCGGTCGTTTCAAGGAGATCGCGCGGCGCGGCTCGCTGGACCGGGTCCTTGCCGGGATCCAGGCGGCCCTGGAAGCCGGGCTTGCGCCCCTCAAACTCAACTGCGTCGTAATGAGGGGACTCAACGACCACGAGGCAGAAGCGTTCGCCGAGTGGACCACTCGCGAGCCCGTCCACGTGCGTTTTATCGAACTCATGCCGATCCGGTGGAACTTGGACGACACGCCTGCACCCGTCGAGTCCCACATCCCCGCCGGCAGCTTGAATGTGCACCAAGCGGAGGGCGGGATGCTGTCGGACCTCCAGATGCGGAGGCTTTTCGTGCCGTGGGCCGAGACGCGGTCGCGGATCGAGGCGGCCCACGGCGCCCTCGACGAGGCCCAGATCCCGACGAACGGCCCTGCACGGGCTTTTCGGATTCCCGGCGCGCCCGGGACGGTGGGGTTCATCAGCCAGATTTCCGACGACCTCTGCGTCCGCTGCAACCGGCTCCGGTTGACCTCGGACGGCTTCCTGCGCCCGTGTCTGATGGAAGATGGCGAGCTCGACCTGCGCACACCCCTTCGCGAGGGGTGTGACGATGCGTTTCTCGCGGGATTGTTCGAGCACGTCGTGGCCAACAAGCCCGCGCGCCATTACTTGGCCGAGGGGCAAAAGGTGCGCAACCGTGCGATGAGCCAAATCGGTGGGTGACTCCAAAGGCCCACGCAATGTGCAAAACGTCGAAAAGTCCCCGCCACCTGCTATAATCGCGATGCAACGGCCTTGTCGATCGACTTCTCAGCACCATTCAAGCCACGGCGAGTTTTGGACTGAAACAGATTCCGCAAGCACGTTACGAAACTCGCGGGCGCAAGCCCGGAATGGAGGCCAAGATTGGCAAATAAGACACTCTACGTAGGAAACATCTCCTACTCATCGAACGAGCAGACGCTCACCGACGCCTTTTCGGCGTACGGCGCGACCAACGTTCGCATCATCGAGGGACGCGGTTTCGCGTTCGTCGATATCAACGCGGATCAGCTTGAGGCGGCGATCGCCGACAAGCACGGCAAGGAACTCGACGGACGCACCCTGACCGTCAACGAGGCCCGACCTCGTGGCGAGGGTGGCGGCGGCGGCGGTGGTCGCGGCGGCGGCGGCGGCGGTTACGGCGGCGGTCGCAGCGGCGGCGGCGGTGGCGGCTACGGCGGCGGTCGCGGCGGCGGCGGCGGTCGCGGCGGCGGCGGCGGCGGTCGCTGGTAGGACCGGCGGCTCGAAAAGCCCCCCAGGTGAGAGCCTGGGGGGCTTTCTTGGTTTGGGGTTTGCGGTTTGCGGTTTGGGGTTTGCGGTTTGGGGTTTGGGGTTTGGGGTTTGGGGTTTGTGGTTACGTTTGCAGGGTGACGGTCACGGGGCCGTCGTTGACCATCTCGACCTGCATGTCCGCGCCGAACTCGCCGGTCTCGACGTGCACCCCGCGTGCGCGGAGTTCCGCCACCATCGTCTCGAAGAGCGCGCGGCCTTCCTCGTAACCCGCCGCGCCGACGAACGAGGGACGACGGCTCTTGGCGGTGTCGCCGGCGACCGTGAAGTTCGAAATCGCGAGCACGGCGCCCGGACCGCCCGGCGCGTCGGCGAGCGCGAGGTTCATCTTCCCTTCGCAGTCCGAGAAGATCCGCAGCCCGGCGATGCGGTCCGCCATCTTCGCGGCGTTCGCCTGCGCGTCCGACCGCTCGGCCGCCACCAACGCGACCAGGCCCACGCCGCACGAGCCCACGACGCGCCCCCCGACGCGCACTTCGGCACGTGCGACCCGCTGCACGACGGCCCTCACTTGCCAGCCGTCCGCCCGAACATCCGCAACACGCTGATCACATCCGAATAGTTGCCGATCTTCGCCATGACCGAGGCGAGGTGGGCCGTGTCCGCCACGTCGATCGACACGTCGATCTCGGCGGTATGGTTCGGCAAGGTGCGGATCTTGGCCGCGGACACGTTTGTCTTCGATTCCCCGAAGATCGTGCTGATGTCCATCAGCAGACCCTGCCGGTTCACCGTGATGATCTTGAGCATCACCGCGTACTGCCCGCCGTCCGGCGGCCAATCCAGCTTCATCAGCCGCTCCGGCTCGTGGGTCACGTACCGCTGGGCGTTGGGACACACGGTGCGGTGGATCATGATCCCCCGTCCCCGCGTGACGTAGCCGATCACATCGTCGCCGGGAACGGGATCGCAGCACTTCGCGCGGCGCAGCATGACGTTGTCGACACCGCCCGTCACCAGCGCAAGTTGGCCCTCGCGGGTGCGGGAGGTCTGGATGACGTCCGGCTTGCTCGATTCGGCGACCTCGCCGCGGATCTTCTGCACCAGGCTGTGCGCGGTGAGCAATCCGGCGCCGATCTTCGCCAGCACATCCTGACCGTTCTCGCACCCCTCGACCTGCGACGCAAGCTGGTCGAGCTTGTCCTCGCCCAGGTGTTCGCGCGTATCGAGCCCCGCCGCCCGCAGCTCCTTCTCCAACTGGTCCCGACCGCGCGCCGCGTCGGTGTCCCGATGCACCTTGCGGAAGTGCGCTCGGATTCGGTTTCGGGCGTGCGCGGACTTCACGAACTCCAGCCAATCGAGGCTGGGGGTCGCGTTCGAGCGGGTGATCAGTTCGCACACGTCTCCGTTCTGCAGCTTCGTGCTGAGCGGGACCATCACGCCGTTGATACGGGCCCCGACCACGGTCAATCCCAGTTGGGTGTGGACGCGGAACGCGAAATCCACGGGCGTCGAGTCCTTGGGCAGGTCGAGCACGTCGCCCTTCGGGGTGAAGACGAACACCTGTTCGGCAAAGAGATCGGTCGAGATGGAGCGCAGGAAATCGCTGCTCATCGTCGCGTCGCTCGACCAGTCGAAGAGCTGCCTGCGCAATCTGGCGAACCGGTTGCGCTCGTCCTGCGACGACCCATCCTCCTTGTACGTCCAGTGCGCGGCCACGCCGTGTTCGGACACCTCGTGCATCTGCTGGGTGCGGATTTGAACCTCGAGGGGTTCGCCCTGTGGCCCGACGACCTTGGTGTGGAGGCTCTGGTAGCCGTTGGGTTTGGGCTTGGCGATGTAGTCGTAGAAGAGCCCCGGGATCGGCATCCAGAGTTCGTGGATCACGCCCAGCGCGAGGTAGCAATCCGATACCGAGTCGACGATCACCCGGATGGCCAGCAGGTCGTAGATCTCTTCGAACGAGAGCCCTTGCTGCGCCATCTTCGTGAAGATGCTGAACAGGTGCTTGGGACGGCCTTGGACTTCGACGTGGCGCATGCCGCGCCTTTCGAAGCGCTCCTTGAGCGTCCGTATCGCCGCCGTCAGCTCTTCTTCCCGCTCGTTGCGCGTCTTGGCGACGAGCTCGGAGACCTCTTGAAACTCCTTGGGGTGGAGGTGCTTGAACGCCAGGTCTTCGAGTTGCCACTTCAGTTGCCAAATACCCAGGCGCGCGGCGAGGGGGGCGTAGACGGCGAGGGTCTCGTTGGCGATGCGCGTGCGCTTCTCGGGAGGCAGAGCGTCCAGGGTCTGCATGTTGTGCAAGCGATCCGCAAGCTTGATGACCATGACTCGGAAGTCCTTGGCCATGGCCAGGAGCATTTTGCGCATCGTCTCGCCGGCGCGGTTGGTCTCGGCGGCCGCGCGTTGGCGGGACGTTGCGTTGGCGATCGGGTTCAGCTTGAGCTTGGTCACGCCATCCACGAGACCCGTGACCTCTTCCCCGAAGGTCGAACGAAGCGACTCGCCCAGCTCCTCCGGGCAATCCTCCAACACGTCGTGGAGCAACGCCGCGACGATGCTCGCCTCGTCCATATTGAGATCGGCGAGAATCCGGGCGACGGCGAGCGGATGGGTGACGTAGGGTTCGCCCGTCGACCGCTTCTGCCCCTTGTGGGCCTGCTCGGCGAAGTAGTACGCGTACCGGATGCGGGAGACGTCGACGTCGGGATGGCGTAGGCGCACATCCCCGATAAGGTCCAAAAGCCCGTCGGGTTCGGTCCAGTCGTCCCGGATCTCGAACGGTGCCGCCATGATTCACCTATGAGCCCGGGCCACGCTGCCCGACCACGCCGCGCGGTCGAGGGCCTGACTTAGTATATCTCTGGGGACGGGAATCGGGAATCGGGAGTCGGGAATCGGGAGTCGGGAATCGGGGTTACTTGCGACTCTTGAGGATTTCTCTTACTCGTTCGGCTTGTTCGGGGGTGTCCACGGCCAATTCGGCGCTTGCGGCTTCGGACATCCGGATCCGCACGCCGTGGTGGAGAAAACGAAGCTGCTCGAGGGACTCCGCGCGCTCGAGCGGGCTCATGCGCCACGTCTCGAACTCGCGCAGCGGCTCTTTCCTGTACGCGTAGAGGCCGATGTGTTTCTTCACGGGGATCGTGCGCGGATTCCTCGCAAACGGCACGGCGTACCGGCTGAAGTAGAGCGCGTCGCCGAACGCGTCGGTCACAACCTTCACGACCGAGGGGTCCGCGTACTCGGCTTCTGGACAGGTGCAGTAGACGCTCGCCATCGGGATCGAGGGGTCCTCGAACATGGGCTGGACGCACGCGCGAATCGTCTCCGGTCGAATCAAGGGCTCGTCCCCCTGGACGTTCACGTAGATGGCGGCGTCCACGCTCTCGGCGACCTCCGCCAGGCGATCCGTTCCCGAGGGGTGGTTCGCATCGGTCAACATCGCTTGCGCGCCGAATTCGGCACAGGCGTCGACGATTTCGGGGTCGGGGGTGGCGACGATCACCGCCTCGGCGATGTCGGCTTCCCTCGCCGCCTCGACGACCCATTGCACCATGGGCTTGCCCATGAGGTCGCACAACGGCTTGCCCGGAAAACGGGTGCTCCCCATTCGCGCCGGTATCACGATGGCGCACCGCATCTTAATGACCCGCCTGTCCGGCTTTGGCGGTCGCGGCCGCGTCGGCGATGGGAACGTCGTTCTTCGCCGCGTAGATGTTCGCTCGAATCGCGTTCATCGCAAACACGTCGCCCATCGCTTCGGTGAGCACGAACGTGCCGGAGGGGTTTCGCACCGCGACGATCATCAACCGTTGGTGCACGTCCGCCGCGGAGGAACCCGGCGCCGAACCCGGACGCATGCGCGGCAACTCCCAAAACCAGTAACGGCTCACCTCGCCGGCGACGAGTTCCGGCACGGCCCGCAGCTCGTCCTGGTACGCGTTCACCAGTTCGGTGACCTGATCCTCCGTGGCTTGGTTCAACGTGTGGACCGCGGCGGCCACCCGGTCCTCGAAGGTGATCACGCCGAACCCTTCGGCGTTGGCTTCCCACCCATCGGCCCGGTAGGGTTTGGTGAGCCGCGACGGCAGTTCGGAGAACTCGCGGGCGCGTTTGGGCGGCTGAAACAGGTCGAGCGCCCGCTCGAGCGAGTCCCCGACCTTGAGCTTGCCTCGCTTGCGCAGCAACCCGATCCGGGTGGACGTTCCGAAGTCGGGCGCGACCATCGCGGGTGGAGTCTCCTTCACCACCGGGGCGGCCATTTCGGGAGTCGCGTCGCATCCTGCGAGCGCGACCGCCACGGCGAGAGCCACGATCCAACGAAGCATGGGGCGAGTGTACCGGTCAGTCGACCCGGGTCACGCGGTAGCGCTGCACTCCGCCCGGTGTCTCGACCTCGACCTCGTCGCCCGGTCCCTTGCCGACGAGAGCCGCCCCCATCGGGGAGCTGATCGAAATGAGGTCGTTCGCCGGATCCGCCTCGTACGAGCTGACCAGCTTGATGTGGAGCTCGTCTCCAAACTCGAGGTCCTCAAGCAGCACCTTCACCCCCAACCTCGCGTGCTCCGCCTCGTGGTCGTGCTCGACGATCTTGGCGAGCTGCAGACTCTTCTCGAGGTCGGCGATGCGGCTTTCGAGGCGGGACTGGTTGAGTTTGGCCTCGTGATACGCCGCGTTCTCCTTCAGGTCCCCATGCGCCTTGGCCTCGCGAATCGCTTCGGCGATCCGCTGGCGTTCCTTGCCCTTGAGGTTCTCAAGCTCGCTCTTGAGCTTGGCGTGGGCTTCCGGCGTGAGCATGTAGTCGGTGCTCATGGAGCCAATAGTGTAGCATGGCGGGCGTGTCGGCCCCGGTTCGCGTGAGCGTCGTCGTCGTGAGCTTCAACACCCGCGAGCACCTGCGGACGTGCCTTGGGCGCATCGAGCCCGAGCACGAGGTGATCGTGGTGGACAACGCGTCGGCCGACGGGTCCGCCGAGATGGTACGCACGGAGTTTCCGCACGTGCGGCTGATCGCCAACGCGGACAATCGCGGGTTTGGCGCGGCCATTAACCAGGGATTGGACGCCGCGTCGGGCGAGCTGATCCTGCTGCTCAACAGCGACTGCTTCGCCGATCCAGGCGCGATCGCCACCTTGGCGAAGGCGTTCGAGGACCCGGCCGTGGTCGCCGCAGGGGGAACGCTGCGCAACCCCGATGGTTCGCTCCAGGAGAGCGTGACGCGTCACCTGACGCTCCTTGCCGTGCTGGGAGAGCAAACCTATCTGGAGCCGCTCCTGCGCCGAGTGGGGCTCGGATACTGGCAAACCAGCGTCGCCACCGCCTGGGCCAGCCAATCCCTCCGTTTCGAAGTTCCCGTTGCCCAGGTGACCGGCGCCTGTCTCATGATGCGGCCGCTGGAGCGGTTCGACGAGCGTTTCTTCCTCTACTGTGAGGACACCGAGTTGTGCCGGAGGTTGGAACAGCACGGCCGCATCGTGTTCGTGCCGAGCGCCCAGTTCACGCATGTGCTGGGAGCGAGTTCCGCCGATACGCGCTGGACGTCCGTCGCGCGTTACAACCGGGGCAAGGAGCTGTACTTCGCGATCCACCGCGGTCCGGTGGACGCAGGCATCTGCTGGCTCCTGAACCGCCTCGGCGCGCTGTTGCGCCTTGCGGTGTGGAGTGTGGCCACCGTCCTCACGCTCGCCCTCTGGAGCCCCGCCAGACGACGGGTGGGGCTCTTCGCGCGCGTCCTGCTCGCGCCGGTGTTCGGGCCGGGCCAGGGGGCGCGAGGGGTGTCACGCAAGGAACGCGACGATCGCAAAGGACAAACGACAAACGACAAACGATAGACGACAAACGATCATCGGCCCTGGTACGCGGCGAGCACGGCCTCCGGCTCGCCTTCGGCCCCGATGAGGCCATCCTTGAGCCATAGGGCGCGGTCGGCGATGCGTTGCACGGCGTCCAACTGGTGCGACACGAAGAGGATCGTGCCGCCTGCGGCGCGGAACTCCTCGATGCGGGCGTAGCACTTCTGCTCGAACTCGAAGTCGCCGACGGCCAGCACCTCGTCCACCAACAGCACGTCGGCGTCGACGTGCACGGCCACCGCGAACCCCAACCGCGCCAGCATCCCGCTCGAGTAGGTCCGCACCGGGGCGTCGATGTGGTCGCCCAACTCGGCGAACGCCACGATCTCCGGCATGCGCTGGGCGACCTGTTTCCGCGTCAGTCCCAGGACGACCCCGTTGAAGAACACGTTCTCCTCACCGGTCAGGTCCGGATGGAATCCGGCGCCCAGTTCCAGCAGGGGGGCCACCCGACCATCGATCTCGACCGTTCCCGAAGTGGGCTTGTAGACGCGCGCCATCAGCGAGAGCAGCGTGCTCTTCCCCGCCCCGTTCCGGCCCACGACCGCCACACACTCGCCCCGACCCACGTCGAACGAGATGCCCTTGAGGACCTCGAGCCGCTCCATGCGACGTCGCTGCCACCAAAGGAGCATGGTCTTGAGCGAGCCGATGCCGGAGTGGCTGAGCAGAAACTCCTTCCGCAGGTTCCGGACGCGCACCACAGGCTGGTTCATGGCCGCTCCACGAACCTCCATTTCAGGCGGTTGAAGACCCAGTAGCCGAAGATCAGCAGCCCAAACGACGTGAGCGCCGTGATGCCGAGCAGCCCCCAATCCAAGGGCAACGGGTCCACCCAAACCTCGCCGATCTTGACGGGTTGGGGCGCCACGAGCACTTTGCGGTAAGCCGTGGAGAGCATGGCGACGGGGTTGAGGTGGTACAGCGTGTAGAACACGTCGCCCCAGGGTCCCTTGTCGCGCGTGGAGTGCCATACGTTCTCGCTGAAGTACATGATCGGGCACAGGAAGAACATCAGGTACAGCACGACGCTGACGATGTACTTCACGTCCTCGTAGAACGTGTTCAGCGCCGAGGTCAGCAGCCCAAGCCCCGTCGCCAGCGCGAGGTTGATCACCAGCAGCACAGGCAGCCAGAGAATCGTCGCCTGGAACGGGGGCTGTCCCGGGTGGCGAATCCAGATCACCAGAAGGTACGCGAAGAACACGACCAGGGCCAGCACCAGGTGCACGAAGTTGCTCGCGATCATCGCCAGGGGCAGCACCTCGCGCGGGAAGTAGATCTTCCGGACCAGGGGAAGGGCCGTGATCACCGACTGCGCCGCATCCAGCACCGCGAGCTGAAAGAACATGAACGGCAGATAGGCCGCCAGGATGTACGCCGAGAAGTTCGGCGTCGGGTTCGCCATGATGTACTTGAACACCACGGTCATGACCAGCACGGTCACGAGCGGATTGACCAGCGACCAGAAGAACCCGAGGAAGCTGTTCTTGTAGCGGATTTTGAGCTCGCGCTCGACCATGCTGGTGAGCAGCTCGCGGAACCGCCACAGTTCCTTGAGTTCACTCAGCATCGCGGGATTCTACCCCTGGAGGGGCAGGCCTCACGAGTCGCAGCAGTTTGATCCGTACCTTCAGAGCCGCATGGGGAGGCACGATCGGAGGCACGCCCCCCGCGCCAAAGGCCTCCTCCTCCGCCACGTCGGACACTTTCTCCTCGCCCACGGCCATCCCACGCACGAGAAGGTCGAACGGCCGCACCAGCGGCTCGGTTCCCACCACGAACGTGTACGGCAGGCCCCGCCGCTCGCTGTCCGCGAGGTTTCGCCCGTCCGTCAGGGACGCGGTGAAGTGGATCGTGACCCGGTCTCCCAGGTTCACACGCGGCGCCTGAGGCGCTTGGGGCAACCCGAGGGCGACGGCAACTAAGAGCGGGAGCATCGATTCATCAAGACGATCCGGGGGCCCGGATGGGTGCATCAGCCCCGGTCCCAAATCTCATCGATCGCGCGGCCCTCCCATTGGCCGTGAAGTTCGATTCCCAAGAGCGAGGCCACGGTCGGCGCCGTGTCGAACAGCCGCACCTGCCGCTCGATGATCCACCCCTTGCGGACGCCCTCGCCGTTGGCGATCCAGGGAACGGTCATATCCTCGTCGCTGTCGGTCCCGTGTGTGCGTTCGTGCCCGCCGTGGTCGCTCAAGACGATGGCGACGTGGGGGCCGGCGGCTTGGCACGCGTCGAGAACATGACGGACGCAACGGTCCGCGTGCGCGATCGCCTTCAGGTAGGGCTCGGACATCCACCCGTTGTCGTGCCCGCACTGGTCGGTGTGTCCGAGGTACACGAACATCAGATCGAAGGCGCCTTCCCTGGCGTGTCGCGCCGCGGCTTCGGCCACGACCCAATCGCCCTCCGGCACATCGGAGCGTGCGTGCAGGTACGCCACGTCAAGGCTGGACGGGTCGCACAAGTCGCGCAGCTCGCCCCAGTTGTAGAACATGCCGGTGCGCAGCCCTGCCGCGTGGGCGACGTCGATCACGCTGGGGACGGGGCGAGCCAGCGGGTGCCACACGTTGTCCGTGATTCCGTGCCGGGGCACATCGACGCCCCGAAAGATCGACGTATGGCACGGCAACGTCACAGAGGGGAGCACCGATCGCCCCGTCATCGTCGACGCCCCCTCGGCGGTGAGCCGGTCGAGCGTAGGCGTATCGGCCCGTTGCAGCGCATCGGGCCGCAGTCCGTCGATCGAGAAGATCGTCACCCTGGGCATCATTCGCTTCGTCGTCGCCACCCGGCGACCATACCTCTACTCGCTCTTGTGCGAACTGGCGAGTTGCTCGAGCTTGCCGGTGACCATGAAGGACACGCGCTCGGCGATGTTGACGGCGTGGTCGGCGACGCGTTCGAGATGGTGGATCGAAAGCAGCAGCCACGACGCCGCCACGTCTTCGTCGGGATGCTCCCGCATGCGGTTGTGGATCTGGCCCCGCAGCGTGCGGTAGAGGTCGTCCACCTCGTCGTCCATCCGGCAAACCTGGGCGACGATCTCCAAGTCCCGCCGGACGAACGCGTCCAGAGACAGGCGAAGCATGTGGAGGGCGACGTCGGCCATCTTGCGCAGGTCGATGAAGTCGGTCGTCCCCAAATCGCCCTCGACTTTGCGCGCAGTCTTGGCGATGTCGACGGCGAGATCGCCGATGCGCTCAAGGTCCGTGATCATCTTCATCGAGGTCCCGATGACCCGCAGATCGCCCGCCATGGGCTGCTGCAGCGCCAGCAGACGCAAACACCGCCCCTCGATTTCGATGTCCAACCGATCGACGACGTCATCGGAGCGAACGACCTCGTTCGCGGCCTCGACGTCCAACGCGCAAAGGGCATCCACGGCCCGCACGACCATGGTGTCGGCCAAACTGCCCATTTCGAGCAGCGACCGTTCCAAGGCCTGAAGTTCTTCTTCAAGCACGTGTCGGGCGTGGGGGGAGGTGTCCATCGTGATTCAGCGCACTGCTAAGGACGGTTGCCGACGGCCTCTGGATTCGTTTCGGGGTGGTGGCAACGGAATCGTCGATCCTCGATCACGGTTGGCTGGGGATCGATTTCGAGACAGTCGGCGGCCGCGCGCGGACAGCGGCCCGCGAATCGGCAACCGGGGAAACGCGTGCGGGGATCCGGCAACTCGCCCGGCAACGGGTCGGGGAGCGTGCGAAGCTTGTCCAGGGTCGGCGCGGACTCGAGGAGCGCCTTGGTGTACGGGTGCCGGGGACTGGTGAAGATCGCCTCGGTCGGCCCCTCCTCCACCACCTTGCCCAAGTACATCACCGCGACGCGCGTGGCGAGAAACCGCACCGTCAGCAAGTCGTGCGAAATGTAGAGAAACGAGCATCCGCGACTCGCCTGGACGTCCCGCAGGAGATTGAGTATCTGCGCGCGAATGCTGAGGTCGAGAGCAGCCGTGGGCTCGTCGCAGATCACCAGAGGCGGTTTGAGGGCGAGCGCACGGCCGATCGCGACGCGCTGGCGCTGTCCGCCGCTCAACTGGTGGGGATACCGCCCGACGTAGGCGGGATCGAGGCCCACCTCTTGGAAGATCTCCTCGGCAGAGCCCGATTTGCCCATCACGGAAAGCGGTTCGAGCACGGAGCGGCCCACGCTCCAGCGCGGATCGAGGCTTGCGTAGGGATCCTGCCACACGATTCCCACCTTTTCGGCGATGCGGCGCGGCGTACCGAGGATGCGCTTCCCGTCCATTTCGAGCCAGCCCGCCGTCAGCGGCTGCAACCCGAGGATCACGCGGGCAAGCGTCGTCTTCCCACAGCCCGATTCGCCGACCACCGCAAGGGTCTCGCCTCGGTCCACTCGGAGCGAGACGCCGTCGAGGGCCCGAATCACCCCGCCGGGGGCGGTGAACTCGACGACCGCATCCTCGACCTCGACGAGAGGTGCGCTCAAGCCTCGCCCCCCCAACCGTCCGGAAGGCGCCTTCCCCACAAGAGGCGCTCTCGCAGCTTGATGAGGAAGTCGTCCTTTTCCAGCCGGATCAATCGGGTGACCCGGGTCGAGCGACGGACCTTCACGAGGTCCCCGCTCAGCAGGTGCAGCCGCGTCTGCCCATCTCCGGACAAAATCGCATCGCCCTCGGTTTCGATCGCCAGTTCGACGACGGAGTCCGGACCCAAAACCAAGGGGCGAACGCTCAGGGTGTGGGGCGCGATCGCCGTCACGAGGATGGCGCGCACGACCGGATCGACGATGGGGCCGCCCGCCGACAGGCTGTATCCGGTCGACCCCGTCGGCGTCGAGACCATGACCCCGTCCGCCGGATAGTGCGAGATGTTGCGTCCGTCGACCGTGACCCGGAACGTCATCATGCGGGCCGTCACGTCTCGTTGCAAACTGATCTCGTTGAGGGAATGGAGGCTGGCGATGACCGAACCCGCGCGCAGGAGTTCGGTGTGGAGCATCATGCGCTCCTCCAGCAGCGCCCGCCCATCGAAGAAGTCGCTCAGGCAGGCGCCGATCTCCGATCCGGAACACTGGGTCACAAACCCGAAGCGGCCGTAGTAGACGCCCAGAATCGGGGTGCCGCGCTCCGAGCATGCGTTCGCGGCCCGAATCAGGGTCCCGTCGCCCCCGAAGGTGATCACGAGGTCGGCTTCGGAAAACGCCTCCAAAGCCACGGCATCGACCCCCAGAAGGGAGGCCGACTCGTGGTCGGCCCCGACGCCGACGCCGCGCGAGATGAGCATCGCGACGGTTTCACGCGCCGCGTCCAGCGCGTCCGACCGCTGATTGTTGACGAGCAGGTGGATTTGCAATCTGCTGCTCTCAGCCCGCCTTCATGCGCGCCAGGTTCTTCCGAATCTCTTCGTTCTCAGGATCGACTTTCGCCCCCTGCTCGAGAACCTTGATCGCTTCGGGGCGCTTGTTCGCCTTCTCCAAAACGAGCGCTAGGTTGTTGTACGCGGGACCGAACTTCGAGTCGAGCTGGATGCTGGAGCGGAACTCCCCCTCGGCCTCGTCGAGCTTCAACGCCCGCAGTTGGTAGAGGCCCAATCCGTTGTGCGCTTCGGCCTGCGCGGACTTGTCGTACTTCTCCATCATCAGCACCTGGCTGTAGTGGTAGCGGGCCCCGTCGTAGTCCTGCCGCTGCCAAAGCGCGTTGGCGAGATTCAACCGAACCCGCGTGTGGGAAGGAACCACGTGAAGGATCTCCTTCCACTCGTCCACCGCGCGATCGATTTGGCCGGCCTTGGCGCGCGCGGCGGCGAGGCTGATCTTGTAGTTGATCTGATCCGGTGCCAGCCCGGCGAGTTTCTCGAAGTGGGTCACGGCCTGCTCGTAATCTTCGTTTTGATAGACCAGAAGCCCGAGGTTGTTCAGGGTGTCCAGATCGGTGGGGTTCAGTTCGAGGGCCTTGTGGTAGGCCTCGTACGCGCCGCGCGGATCGCCCGCCTCGGACCTGAGGACGCCGAGGTTGTACCAAAACGACGCGTCGTTCTGCATGGGCTCGCCCAGGGTCTCGTACAAGGCGAGCGCCTCGAGCTTTCGGTTCGAGGCGGTATAGGCGTTGGCCAGCGCCATGGTGAGCGCGGCGTCCTTCTTGTTCAGGTCGTGCGCACGCTCGAGATAGGGGAGCGCCGTGGCGGTATTGCGAACGCGCAGGTATGCGAACCCCGCGTTGCGGGCGAACGTCGCGTTGTCCTTCACCAGGTTCGACGCCTTGGCGAACTCGAGTGCCGATTGATCGGCCATCTGCTTGCCTTCGTAGGCCACCCCGAGGTTGTTGTGCACGTAGGGGTCGTTCGGGCTGAGTTGGGTGGCCCTCGTGTAGGCGCGGATCGCCTCGTCCCAGCTCTTTCGCCGAAGGTGGATGTTGCCGATGTTGTACCAAGGCTCGAACATCGACGGCTTCATCTCCGTGATCTGGGTGTACCGGCCGAGCGCCTTGTCGAGCTGGTCCGTGGCGAGGTAGGCGTTCCCAAGATTGTTGATGACCTCGAGGTCGTCGGGGCGCATGGCGGCCGCCTTTTCGAGGAGGGGGACGGACTCCTTCGCGCGATCGCCGCGGAGGTAGAGGAATCCGAGCCAGGCGAGCACGTCTTTGTGGTCGGGGTGCTTGGCGTAGAGCTGCTCGAACGCTTCCGTGGCCGCCTGCACGTTGTTGCTTTTGTAGAGGTTGACCGCGTCCACTACCTGGAGCTGGATCTGGCGCGCGTCCTCCTGCGCAGAGGCCGGCGAACCGGCAAGCGCCAGCGCGCCGACGACGAGGGAAAGCAGGAAGTTCTTCATGACCAATTTCCAACCAGCATGACTCATTTTACATAGCCCCCGGATTCGACGACCGGCCCCGACGCCATGAGCGAGGGGATCGCTCCCTGGTACGCGGCGCGCATTCGAACGCCATCGATCGCGATCGATTGGCCCCGTGCGGCGAGGGCAAGCCCATCTCCCGGAGCGTAGGTGCCGAGGAGTTGCATGGAGAGCCCGTGCCCGGCGCAGAGCTCCTCCACCTCCTTCAGACGCGCCGGATCGAGCGCCACCAGCGCCCGCCCCGGGATTTCTCCAAAAAAGGCCTCGGTGGCCGATTCGGCGTAGGCGAAGGCGGGCCCTTCCAGGTTCGCCTCCACGTAGTGTCCGGCCATCGCGATTTCCGCGGCGGCGAACGCTGCGCCGCCTTCCGAAACGTCGTGCGCCGACGCGACGAGTCCCCGGGTCGCGAGCGCCTCGAGGAACCGGTGGAGACGCACCTCCCCTTCCAGGAAGGGTGGTACCGGCAGTCCATCCTCCTGCCCGCAGACCAGGGCGGCAAATGCGCTGGCGCCAAGACCACCCTGCCGCACCTCGACTTCGGGAACGGAGAGCAGCGCCAGCGCGCCCTGGCCCACGGGGGGCGCCAGGCGCAGCGCCTGATCGACGTCCTCGATCACACCCAACATCCCTATGAGCGGTGTCGGCGGAATCTCGCCGCGGTCGCTCTGGTTGTAGAAGCTGACGTTGCCGCTGATCACGGGCGTCCCCAGCGCTTCTGCCGCCTTGGCGATGCCTTGGACCGACTCCCGGAACTGCCAGAACACTTCTGGATTCTGCGGATTTCCGTAGTTGAGGCCGTCGGTGACGGCCCTGGGCCGCGCGCCGGTGCACGCGACGTTCCGCGCCGCCTCGCACACGACCAGCTGCCCCCCCACGAAGGGATCGAGGCGCACGACGCGCTCGTTCCCGTCGAGGGTCAGTGCCAGCCCGCGCTGCGTTCCACGCGGGGCAAGCACGGCGGCGTCGGCGGAGCCGGGGCCGGCGGCCGTTTGCGTCTGCACGTCTTGGTCGTACTGCTCGTACACCCATCGCTTGCTCGCAAGGCTCGGATGCGCGAGCAGCTCCACCAGGGCTTCCGCGGGATCCCGGTTGGGGAGCGTCCGCGGATCGAACCGCTGGGCGTCGCGGTGGCTTTGGGGTTCTGTCGCCTCGGCCTCGTAGGTCGGACATCGATCGGCCAGCAGCTCCGCGGACACGCTGGCTTCGACGTGGCCGTGGCGGGTGACGACCGTGAGCGGCTCGGCGGTCACGTGCCCGATCACCACTGCGGGAACGCCCCACTTCTCGAAGATCGCGATGACCTCGCCCTCGCGGCCACGGCTGGCGACCGCGAGCATCCGCTCCTGGCTTTCCGAGAGCATGAGTTCGTAGCCGCTCATGTCGCTCTCGCGCATGGGCACCAGGTCCAGATCGACCTTCATCCCCACGCCGCCTTTGGCGGACATCTCGATCGTGGAGCACGTCAGCCCCGCGGCGCCCATGTCTTGGATAGCGACGATGGCTCCGGTCGCGAGCGCCTCCAGCGTGGCCTCGATGAGCTGCTTCTCGGCGAAGGGGTCTCCGATCTGGACGTTCGGGCGCTTGGACTCGCCTTCCTCGTCCAAGGTATCGCTGGCGAACGTCGCGCCGTGGATCCCGTCGCGGCCCGTCGCAGACCCGAGATAGAGCACCGGGTTGCCCTCGCCGGCCGCTCCGGACGTGGTGAGCTCCTCGTGGCGCAGCAGCCCGACGCACATCGCGTTGACCAGCGGGTTGCCGCTGTAATCGCGATGGAAGGCGACTTCGCCGCCCACGGTGGGAACGCCCACGCAGTTGCCGTAACCCGCGATGCCAGCGACGACGTGATCGAAAAGGTACCGGTTGCGGCGCACGACGTCGGGGGGCGCTTCCCCGTCGCGGATGGGCCCGAAGCGAAGCGAGTTCAGCGACGCGATCGGGCGGGCTCCCATCGTCAGGATGTCGCGGATGATCCCGCCGACCCCGGTCGCAGCTCCCTGGTAGGGTTCGACCGCCGACGGATGGTTGTGGGATTCGACCTTCATGGTGACGGCCAGGCCGTCGCCGATGTCCACGACCCCGGCGTTCTCAAAGCCCTGGCCCTCGAGCGCTTCCTTGTACTTGGCGAACGCCGCGAGCACGGGGCGCGAATACTTGTAGCCGCAGTGTTCGCTCCACATCACGGCGAACATGCCCAATTCGGTGTAGGAGGGCTCGCGGCCCAGCAGTTCGAGGATCAGCGAGTACTCGCCGGTCGTGAGTCCCATCGACGTGTACACTTCGGGAGTGATGGCGGGCATCGGACCGATTATATCCGCCGGCAGGGTCGTGTTCCTCGGGGGCGTGTTGGCGCTGGTCTTGCTCGCCTGCTCGCGCTCGGGCCCGACGTTCCAGTGGGAGGGAACGTGGCGCGGCCAGCGCCCGATTCCCAACGCGGGGGACAACCCGACGGTCGCCGCCACCTTGGGGCGCGTCGAGGTGACGCTTCACCCCAACGGCACCTTCGACCTCTTCGAGGCGGGACTCCCCAAGTCCGGATCGTTCCACGTCCACGAAGGCATCGCCCTGCTCAAGGTCGACCGCTTCCTCGATCGACCGATCGCCGACCAGGGGTCCGCGGCAGAGGCGATGAACGAGGAACTTCGATTGACGCCCCTCGAAGACGGGGCGCTCCTCTACTCGGATCCGCGCGGTTTCGACCGCGAACCGATCCGCCTCGAGAGGCTCTCTGCAACCCCTCCCGACACGAAGTCGTAACCCATTCCAGCCCTTGCAGGGCAGGAGTAACCGCACACTATGATTTGGGTCTTGATCGCGATCCTCGCCGTCGTGCTCTTCGCGAGCATCGGCATCTACAACGGCCTCGTCTCCCTCCGCCAGCAGACCTCGAACGCCTGGGGCCAGATCGACGTGCAGCTCAAACGCCGCTACGACCTGATTCCAAACCTGGTCGAGACGGTGAAAGGCTACATGAAGCACGAGCAGGACACCCTGGAGAAGGTCATCCAGGCCCGCAACACGGCGCTCAGCGCGACCGGTGTCAAGGAGAAGGCGGCCGCGGAGAACCAGGTGGCCATGGCGCTCGGCGGCGTCTTCGCGTTGGCGGAGGCCTACCCCGATCTGAAGGCCAACCAGAACATGCTCACCCTGCAGGAAGAGCTTCGCAGCACCGAAAATAAGATCTCGTTCGCACGGCAGTACTACAACGACATCGTCACGGCGTACAACACCAAGACCGAGCAGTTTCCGTCGAGCATCTTCGCCGCCGCGGGAGGATTCAAGCCGAAGGAGCTGTTCGAGATCGAGGACGCGACGCAGCGAGAACCGGTACAGGTGAAGTTCTAGATTCGGCCGTCGATCGGGAATAACTCCGACATGGCCTTGTTGATCGTGCTCTACACCTTGTGCGCCGTGGTCTTCTACAAGTGGCTGACGGCCACGGCCGGCGAAGCCGAAACGGGTTGGGACGAAGCGACCCATCCCGCGGCGCCCAGCGCCGAGGTGTACGAGCTGTTCCCCGCCGAGCAGACCGGCCGCAAAGCCGCCTGACGTCAGGCTGCCCCTGGGAGTGCGCGAGCTTGCTCGTCGCCCTGTCCACGAGCGGCTTGCCGCGAGTTCCGTCTGCCGAGCAAGCTCGGCTGGGAAGGGCGGCGCGCGAGCGCGCGCACTCCCACACGCTTTGCGCCGGGGGCTGCCCCTGGGAGTGCGCGAGCTTGCTCGTCGCCCTGTCCACGAGCGGCTTGCCGCGAGTTCCGTCGGCCGAGCAAGCTCGGCTGGGAAGGGCGGCGCGCGAGCGCGCGCACTCCCAGGGGGACCCTGGGCGTCAACAGGCGTTGGCGGCTTGCTTGCGCGCGTTCCGCGCGCGCTGGATCGCCTCTTCGTCCACCGCGCGCTCGAACGACCGAAATCCCGCCAGCGCGAATCCGTGCTTGGCCGCGAGCCGCAGCGTCTCTTCCACCTGCTCGACCGATACGTCCTTCCCGAGCGTGAAGCTCTCGGGCCGATCGTCCAGCGCGAGCATCATCGTTTCGCTCATGCACGCGTAAGCCGTCTTGGGCGGGAAGCCGAAGTCGAAACCGAACTCCACGTCCCCCGGCACGCTTACCACGCCGCCTTCGATGACCAGCACGTCCGGACGCTCCCTGCCGACGCGCACCGAGACGTCTCGGGGGCGGGCCACGTCGCAGACGATGCACCCCGGCTTCAGATGCTCCGGAAGAATGACCGCCGCGTCGCTCGAAGTCACGGTGATGATGGCGTCCGCCTCACGGATGCGGGCGATGTCCGTGGTCGCCTCGGCACCCTCCACCTGCTCGGCGGCGGCGCGGGTACGATCCAAGTCGCGGCCGATGAGAATCGTGCGGGCAAACCGCCGCCCGAGGACGATCGCGCACGTCTTGCCGATCGATCCCGTGGCGCCGACGACCGCCAGAACGCTCGCGCCAGGGTCGATTCCGAGCAGTTCGCACGCGTGGAGCGTGCCCTCGATCGCGGTGGCCGTCGTGTAGCTGTTGCCGGTCGTGACGGCGAGGGGCGTGCGCTGCGCGATCGTGATGCCTCCGTCGCCCACGACGCTGGTGAAGGCGCCGAGGCCGATGATCTGCGCGCCCAGCCCTTCCGCCAACTTGCAGCACTCTCCGATGCGCTTGTAGACGAACTCGAGAGGCAGCGTCGTCATCTGCTTGGGGGTCAGCGGACACCCGATGAACCAGCCGACCGTCTCCGCACCGGTGATGGACCGAACGCCCCGTATCTCGCTGACCACGATGGGATGCTTGCGTTTGAGGATCGCCTCGATCAGGCGCTCCGGCAGGTAGCGGAAGATCGGGTATTTCCGCGCGGCGGACCGCGGGGTCAGCGGGTGCACGATGAAGGCGAATTTGGTCAAATCGCGGGCTCTCCGGTGAACCTAAAAGGTTCCCGACTGTACCTCAGGCTTTGCCAACTCCAGCACGTTCGGCTTCCATCCGAGAAGCTCCAGGGCCTCGAGGTAGTCCGACTCCGACAACGCTTCCGGGCGCTTTCCAAGCGCGGCGACGAGCACCCCTTCCATGACGTTGGTGGCGAACGTCTCGCCCCCCATCACGGGCGTCGTCGTGATCACCCGGCTCACTCCCGCCCCGGCCAGCCACTCGAGGTCCGCCTTCCGCAGCGTCTGAGTCAAGATGGTCTTTCCCGTCAAGTCGTCGGGCGCGTACCGCTTGATGAAGTGCCAGTCCCCGCAAATCAGCTCTGCTTCCCGGAAGGCCCACTCGAACTTGGGCGTGCGGGAGTCCTGCTTCTCGCCCGTCGGATAGAACCACTTGAAGGGCAACCGGGTGATCAGAGGCAGCGACAAGGCGCCGATCCACTTCACCGTGCGGTAGCTGCGCACCCGGATCGGCACGCCGATCGCGAACATCAGATCGCCGAAGACCGTGTCCGCACCGGCCTCCACCAAGGCCTGAGCCATGCCGAATCGGTCGACCGCCGACACGAGCAGGACCTTCAGGCCTTGAAACGCGACCGTCCCTTCGCGTCGGAGCGTCCGGATCGTTTCGCGCTCCAGCGTGTGCTTCAGGCCCGATCCATCGACGACGGGGGTGGTCTTGGCCCCCGCCACCAGCTTCGCGATCTGGCGAAACGTGTAGCGCTTCTCTCCCACGACGACGTAAAGATCGGCTCCGCCGATTCCCAACGCGTCGACCTTGCCGTCCAGTTCGGTGAACAACGCGGCGAACTTGTCGAGATCGCCGTCGGTGCCGCGGCGTTCGATGCGGAAAGCGTGGCCCAACACCTCGACCTCGTGGACTTTGTCGCGCTTGCTCGAACCGAGACTCACAGAGACGACGTGCTTCACGGCTTCACCTCAGAAGACGGCGATGCCGTCGATTTCAACGTCCACACCCTTGGGAAGGCCGGCAACGGCAACGGTGGCCCGCGCCGGCGGTTCGGCATCGAACATCGCCCCATAAACCTCGTTCACGACGCCGAAGTGGTCCATGGAGCTGAGATAGATCGTCGTCTTCACCAAGTTCTGGGGTCCCAAGCCGGCCTGCTGGAGCACGGCCTTGAGGTTCTGTACGACCTGATGCGCCTGGTCGCGCACCTCGCCCTCGACCAGCGACCCGTCCGCGCGCAACGGGATCTGGCCGCTGAGAAACAGGAACCTGCCTTCGGCGGCGACCGCCTGGCTGTAAGGCCCAATCGCCGCCGGGGCGTTGGGGGTGGAGACGGTCGAGCGCTGCATGCGCGAAGGTTACCACCAGGTCGAAATGCCTGGGCTGCGCCATCGAACCTCCGCCAGGTGTTCGTTGGCGCCGGATTCGTGTTATCCTGTAAGGGATCCTCGACGGGTCAAACCGCAATCATCCTGTTTTGAGGGGGTTTTGATGAAAAAAAGAGTTGCATTCACGCTCATTGAGTTGTTGGTGGTGATCGCGATCATCGCGATCCTCGCTGCGATCCTGTTCCCTGTGTTCGCGCAGGCGAAAGCCGCCGCGAAGAAGATCACGTGCGTTTCGAACCACAAGCAAATCTTGCTGGCGACGCAGATGTACCTGACCGACTTCGATGACAAGTTCCATCGAATTCGCAACGGCGCGTTTAATTCGGCCTGTTCGAACGACATCACGTGCGACCAGGTGATCGGCGCCGAAGACATGCTGATGCCGTACATAAAGAACCAGGGCATTTGGAAGTGCCCGAGCGATCCGGTCGTCCGCGACGACTGCACGGGTCCTGGCGGCACGTGGTTCGATATCAGCTACTCGTTTACGCACCACCAGGGTGGAACCTACGAGGACACCGATACGTTCGGCACGTGCGCGTACTACGAGACCGAGGATTCGGTCAACGGTTCGCAGATGGGCGCCCCTGCGGGGACGATCATCATGTACGAGCTGTGGACTTCGATCTCCTACGGTCGGTACCAATCCTATTGGCGCTGGAACAACCGAGACATCGCCAACCCGGCATGGCCCGACTATCCGCAGTACATCACCATCAACTGGTGTGGACAGAGCAACGAGAAGATCACGATGGGGATCCACCAAAGCCAGATGAACTTTGGTTTTGCGGACGGCCACGTGAAGTCCCTCAAGCGCACGAGCATCATGCAGTGGCCGTGGGATGCCGCCGCCATCGCTGCGGGCGCGAAGAACCTCATCCACTTCAGCGACCGGTTCCAGAAGAGCTAGGCAGGTTCAATTGAACGACGACAGCAAGAAGCTCACCTGGACCATCATCGCCGCGATCGCCGTTCTCGTCGCGGGGTTCTCGATCTACCGATCGTTTGCCCCTCCGGCTGAGGAGAGCATTGGCACGCTGGACATCCAAAAGGAGGGTGCGCCGAGAGGCGCGACCCGCGGACCCACCGATTTGCCGAAGGAGCCTGCGAAGCAGGCCCAGACGACAAATCCCGACGCCGGGGATATCCTCAGCGGAGCTCCACCGGACGCCATTCCCCCCGGGGGATAGGCTTTCGAGGGAAGGCGGCGCCTCTTCGGGCGCCGCCTTTTTTGTTGCTTTCGCACCCGCCGTCCAAGCGGGTAACTTCAGCACGCGATGGCATTCCACAAACTCTCCGTCTCCGACATGGATGTCACCGGCAAGCGAGTGCTGGTGCGGTGTGATTTCAACGTTCCGCTCCAAGACGGTGCGATTACCGACGATCGTCGGATCGTCGAAGCGCTCCCCACCATCCGCTATCTGCTGGGGCGTGACGCGTCCGTGATCCTGTGCAGTCATCTGGGCCGCCCGAAGGGCGTGACACCCGCCCTCTCGCTGGCCCCCGTCGCCGAACGCCTCGGCGAGCTGTTAGGGCAGCCCGTCCCGCTGCTTCCCGACTGCGTCGGTCCCGATGTGGAAGAGGCTTGTCTCGAACTGCATCCCCGCCAGATCGTGCTTCTTGAGAATCTTCGCTTCCATCCCGAGGAGGAACAGAACGACCCCGCCTTCGCGGCCCAACTTGCCAAGCCGGCCCAGGCGTATGTGAACGACGCGTTCGGAACCGCCCATCGGGCCCATGCATCGACCGAAGGCGTCGCCCACCTGCTGCCAGGCGCCGCGGGCTTTCTCGTCCAGAAGGAGATCGACTTCCTTGGCACCGCCCTCGAGTCGCCGGGGCACCCGTTCGTCGCCGTTCTGGGGGGAGCCAAGGTCAAGGACAAGATCGCGGTCATCGATGCCCTTCTCCCCAAGGTGGATCGACTGATCATCGGGGGCGGGATGGCCTTCACCTTCCTCAAAGCCCAGGGCTTCGAAATCGGCAAGTCCCTGCTGGACGAATCGCATCTGGAGTACGCCGCGGCGACGCTCAAGGCCCATGGCGACAAGCTGATGCTGCCCACCGATGTCGTCGCCACCGGGGAGTTGGCTCCCGATGCGCCCCACCACGTGGTCGCGGCGGACTCGATCCCGGCCGACGAACTGGGCGCCGACATCGGACCAGCGAGCACCGAAGCGTTCGCGGAGGTCATCCGCTCGGCACAGACCGTGGTGTGGAACGGTCCGATGGGAGTGTTCGAAATGGCGGCCTTTGCCCATGGGACGCGCGGCGTGGCCAAGGCGATGGCGGAGTGCTCCGGCACCACGATCGTGGGAGGCGGAGATTCGGCGGCTGCGATCGAGCAGTTCGGATTCGCCGACCGCGTCAGCCACGTGAGCACCGGAGGCGGCGCGAGTCTGGAGTTTCTCGAGGGCAAGGTCCTTCCGGGCATCGCGGCCCTTCAAGACGCCTGAAGGACCTCATAATGGGGTCATGAGAACCTACGCAGCGCCGTGGGGTTGGCCGCTGATCGTCATCTCGGCGCTCAGCACGCTGGTGTTCCTTGGCGGGACGGTGCTCGTCTCGGTCGCGCCGCTCCATGGCGGGCAGTACGTGATTGCCGCATGCCTTCTGGCGACGCTCTTCGGGTCGCTTCTGTTCACCATTCGAGGCTACAGCTTGGAGTCGGGTCGGCTGTTCATCCACCGGCTCCTGTGGCGGACGGAAATCGGCCTTCAGGGCCTGAAGGAGGTGGTCGCCGATCCCAACGCCATGCGCGGAAGCATCCGCTCGTTCGGCAACGGAGGGCTCTTCTCGATCTCGGGCTACTTCTGGAGTCGGTCCCAGGGATCCTTCCGAGCTTGGGTCACCGACATGCACAAGACCGTGATCCTGCGGTTCGAGGATCGGACGCTCGTGCTTTCGCCCGCCGAGCCCGAACGATTTGCGGAGGATCTCCGCAAGGCGCGCCACCTCGACGGGTAGCTCCTACTTCTCCCCCAGCTTCAGGACGATCTGCCACTCCTTCTCGGTCACCGGCAGAACGCTCAGACGCTGGCCCTTGCGGATCACCAGCATCTCCTCGAGTCCGGGCGTCTCACGGAGCTCCGCAAGCGAAACCACGCGGTTGAGTTTGGAGAGGAATTTCACGTCCCGCACCAACCAACGGGGGTTGTCTTTCGGGCTCTTGGGGTCGAAGTAGTGGCTGGACTCATCGAACTGTGTGGGATCGGGGTACGCCTCGCTCACTATCTCCATGGTGCCAACCACGCCGCTTGGATTCGAGTTCGAGTGGTAGAAGAACGCCTTGTCTCCGATCTTCATGGCGTCCCTGAAGTAGTTGCGAACGGTGTAGTTGCGGCAACCCTCCCACATGTTCACGCCCTCCTTCTCGAGGTCGTCGATGCCGTACGTCTCCGGCTCGGACTTCATCAGCCAATAGCCCATGGGGGAAGGATACCGTCGGAGAGTCGGCGGGTGGCCGAAGCCACCCCGCCGTTCACCAAAGCCTGGTGCCACGCCCGCTGGACGGGCGTGCCCAAGCTACACGCAGACCCGGGTGCCACGCCCGCTGGACGAGCGTGCCCAAGCTACACGCAGACCCGGGTGCCACGCCCGCTGGACGGGCGTGCCCAAACTACACGCAGACACGGGTGCCACGCCCGCTGGACGGGCGTGCCCAAGCTACACGCCGTTCGGGCCGGAGTCGCGCAGCTTCAGCGAAATGTCGCCGCTGACCGCGCTTGCGTCGAGCGTGCCGCCCCCCTCGCCGAGATGGCCGGTGATCCGACCTTCGGACCGGGCCTCGTCCTCAAGCTCCAGCTCGCAGGTCACCGCTCCGCGCAGGGTGGACAGGGCGACGCGGCAGTCCGAGCCGTCCATCACGCTCAGGTCGACCGACCCGTTCACCGTCCGCACGTTGAGGCTGCCTGTGATGGCCTCCGGCATATCGGCGCGCACGTCTCCCGAGACCGTCTCGACGGAGATCGTCTTGCCCGAGCAGTTCTCGAGCAGGACGTCGCCGCTCGCGGTGCGGGCATTCAGGTTGCCTTTCAGTCCGCGCAGTTTCAGATCGCCCGACTTGTTCTCGACCACGAGGCCGCTGGTGGTGGACTCCTCGATGAGCAGGTCGCCGCTCTGAGAGGTCACCTCGATGGTCCCATTCAGCCCTCGCAGATGGATGTCGCCCGACCGGTTGATCACGCGGCAGCCCGCACTCGTGTCCAGAATGCTCACATCACCGGCTTCGGCGTGTACCGAGAGTGCCACTCCGTTGGGAAGTTGGACCTCCAGGTCCACGCTCAGGCCGGACACGTCGGGCTGGCGAATGAGGATCTGGCTGTCGCTCTCCTCGAGGATGAGGGTGTACTCCTCGGCCTTGACGCGCGCCTCGTCGGGATCGTTGCCCCGGACGTGCGCCTTGGCCGTGACCGAGCCCGCGTCGAATCCCCCGACGACCTTGATGTCGCCGCGCGCGTTCTCGATGCGCAACGACTTGCCCTCCGATACCTGAAGGGGCATCGTGAGCTCCTTGGTCTCGACGGCACTGAACCATGGCCAGCCGAACTGGCCCTTCTTGATCTGTTCGACGCCGATCCGGAGCCCTTCGAGGCCCTTCTTGGCCGAACTGCGAACCTGCTTGGACACCTCGTTCCAGTTCACGGAGTCGGTGGCTTCGCGGCCGAGCTTGTCGATCGCGTCGACGAGGTTCTTGAACGGATCCTTCATGCCTGCCGTCGCCTCGGGCGGCGGCGGTGGGGGCGTGGCGCCCGCGGCCTCCTCGGCCTCGGCACCCTCCGAGCTCTCGGCGCTTAGGAAAGCGTCGATCAACTCGGCGCCATCTTCTGCGCTCAACTTCCCTTCTTGGACCAACTTCATGATCCTGCGGACTTCTTCCTTCACTTCGCGTTGCCTCCCTTGAGCTTGCTCTTGGCCTCCGCGGCGCTGATTTCGCCGCGTTCCAACTGGTCGAGAATCTTCTGACGATCGCTGCTTTTGGTCTTCCGGGCGGCGGTCTCTTTCACCGGAGCCAGGTCGAGCGCTTCAAGCAAGGCGTCGAGCCGGCTTCGCAGCGTGGGATAGCTCATCCCAAGCTCCCCCTCCATGGTGCTCAGCACGCCTCGGCACCGCAGGAACGTCTCGAGAAAGTGCGCCTGCTCGGCATCGAGCCTCGCATAGCGCGGAATGTCGAACGTGCCCCGGATCGTCACGCCGCTTTCCGGCGCGGTGAGCTCGCTGATGACCAGCGGTCCGCCCGAAACGGGATCGCACGCGGGAATCGCATGGTGTTTTTCTTTGCTCATACTGCCCAATACTACCGAATTGTTGAATGCTTAGTTGCAAATATTGCCATTTTGCCCATGGACGGCTTAGAATTCTTGCGAACGGTTGCCCGGGACCAACACATTGGTAGGGAGATCCTGGCGATGTTGACCCTTGCGCTGAAATGTATGCGCGGAGTTCGTTCAGGCAACTGGGTTTGCGAGGTAAGGTGCCTGACTCACGTCCGGTTGGTTGAGGTCCCCGACTGCGCCCGCATGAGATCAAGCGCGTATCGAGCATTTGCTCTGACGCGGGCGTCCTTAGATTTCAGCGAAGCCTGCAGCGTCGGCAGAGCAGAGTCGCCGATCTTGACGAGGGACTTAGCCGCCTGTTGGCCGACCGACTCGATGATCGCAGGCACGGAAAACTCCTCTCCCGATCCCTTCGAGAGAAGGTTCGCCAGCGCAGTGATTGATCGCGGGTCGTCGAACTCACCCAGGGCCGAAACAAACCAGCCTTTCGCACCCACTTCCGTTCGAACGGCCTCGCACAACGGCTCGATGGCTCGTTTGTCGCCGATCTCACCCAACAAGTCGGCACAGTGGGCTCGGCGGTAGATGTTCTCATCCTTGAGGCCAGCGATCAAATGGGGAACGGCTCTTCGACCATATGCCCGAAGTTGGGGATACGCGTCGTCGGCCGAGGATTTCGGAAATGGCATGCAGTAAGGGGCATGGAGTCCGCCCACAGGGACGCCGAGATCGGCTATCAACGCTGCAATCTCCTGACTCTCATCGCGCTCCGCCAAGGGTGGCGGCCCTTCATGCGTTCGTTCAATGGCCGCTTGAGGATGGTCTTCAAACAAGATGAAGAGTGCAAGGACGCCGACTGGTATCCACCAGAATCTGACGGCCCCGCGCGTCCTCACCCCGACTCCCGTCGGCCTCCAATCCACATCCAATCAGACGCTCTTTCTTCGCGCGGAGTTGCTCAGGAGGGCACAACCTCATGCGGCCCTTCTGGCATCGCCAGCGAGACGGCGAGGCCCGGCACGTAGAGGAATCCCAGCCACCAGATGGCCATTCCGGGGCCGCCCGCCTTGGCTGTGATCCAGCCGCCCAGGAGCGTGCCGGCGGCGGCGGCGAGCCTGCCGAAGTTGTACGAGAAGCCTGATCCGGTGGTGCGAAGCAACGTTGGAAAGAGGGGTGGAATGTAGAGGGGGAAGATCGCGAACAACCCGGCGCTGAAGAACATGGCGGCATTGAAGATCCACTTCGTGGTCTCCAGGTCGTGCGCTTCCCTGAATCCGAGGAGGAACATCGCCCCCGAGGCAAGCATCAGGGCTGCGAAGGCTCTTCGGTTGCCCACGGCCCGGGCCAGGTACGTAGCGAGGAAGTTCCCCACGATGTTCCACAGGGAGTAGACCACCACCACGTTGCGCACCAGCGCGGCCTTGTCGGGCGGGGCGAGGGCCGCCACTTCGGGAAGCCCGATCAGGAGCTGGACGCTGAAGAAGATGAATCCCCACACCGTGGTGAGGGCGATGCTGGTGAGCGCCAGGGTCTTCAGGGTTGTGGCCCGCACTTCGGGTCCGAACAGCTCTCCGATCCGGGGCATCGTCCGCGTGTGCCGCTCCCTCTCCCACTCCTCTGGTTCCGGGACGGCCTTGCGGATCCAAACGGTCATGAGGGCTGGCACGATACCCACGAGGAAGACGAATTTGGGCGGCAGCGAGCCCAGGGCTCCGACGGTGATGGCGGCGAGGATGATGCCGACCATGTAGCCGCTCTGAAGCGTGGCGCTCGCCCACGAGCGGTGCTTGACGCCCAGCGTCTCGCTCACCAGAGCCGAGCCCGCCGCCCACTCGCCCCCGATGCCCAGGGCCGCGACAAATCGGAAGATCAGCAGGTGCCACCACGTCTGCGCGAAGAACGAAAGCCCGGTGAACACCGCGTAGGTGAGAATCGTGAGCGTGAGGGTTCGCGTCCGCCCGATCTTGTCCCCCATCCGCCCAAAGAACGCCCCTCCGAGGGCCCACCCCACCAGGAACGCTCCTTGGATCCACGCCGCGTGCTGCTGGACGTCTCCCGCCGCCGCCCCCGGCATGAGGGTGGTGACGAAGGAGATGGCCACCAGGGCGTAGAGGTAGCCATCGAGTCCATCGAAGCACCAGCCCAACCAAGCGGCCACAAACGCCCGCCACTGGCTAGCCGTCATGCGGTCCGAAGCCATGGGATAAGGGTTCGCAAGCGGGACCCCTCATTCCTGCGGTTTGTGGTTTGCTGGGGAGGCGGCGGACCGCCCGTCCCCTGCCCCCGCACGTACTTGATGTCGATCTCACCGGTGGCGGGCACGCCCTTGCTGAACACGCGGAACCGATCGCCCATCGGCGTGTACTGGAACTTGTCTCCGCTCAGCGGGTCGTCGAGCTCTGCGGCGGGCGCGGCGTCCTCCAGACGCGTGGGCAGCCGCTCGTGCTCCCACTTGAACGCGATCACCCGCGCCGCCAGGCCGAGCAGCCGGAGCTGGGTCCGCATCCGAGCCGCGCTGGTGCCCATCAAGCTTGGCCTCACCTCAACTGTCGCGATAATCGCGTCCCCGATCTCCTCGACTGTCCGCGGTTGCGCTGAGACCATGACTTCGGGATCCGCGGCCACCCAACCTGACTCGGGGCCCGAGAAGCGGTTAGCGATTGCGGAAAAGCTCTCCGAGTGGTGTCGCGACAAGTAGGCCGAAAGGCGCGCCCTCTCCTCAGGCCCAAGCTGCGAGACGAGCCGAAGCAAGGCGTCGCCGCGCTCCTCTCCGGGCAAGGAAATCGGCTTGGTGAGCAGGTCGCGCCAACGTCTGTCTTGATCGTGAATATGGGCCTCCAGACAGCGCTGCACGGACGGTGGCCTTTGAAGAATCCGATCGACAAACTCGATCGTTGCAAGGGCGTCTCCAAGGCTCAGTTGATGCAGCCTCTGTCCCATCGCGGCGGCGCCGAAGGTTTGCATCAGGACACCGCTTAGGAACGCCACGCCCACCGATCCGCCGATCCGATCGCCCATGTCGATTGCGTCCAGAAGAGCATCGGTTCCGGGGCCGGTCTTCCCCTCCGAGTCCCGAACGTAGGCGGTGACGACGGCCAGCTCCGCCAGTTCCCGAAAGTGTTTCATCTCTGGAAACTTCTGACGGTCTCCTACGGGAACCAGGACCGGCTTCCCATTCCCCTGTCGAACCCAGTCGAGAGCCGCGCCGAATCGGGCAACGGCCTCGCGCCGGACCTCGAGCACGCTCATGGTTCCGAGCCTTCTTGCCTGCGGCAAACGACGCAAGGCCTCGACGTTCCCGCCTCGGGCTTCGGACTCGAGCCGTTCAAGGTCGCCCTCTTGCCAATCCAGGTAGAGAGCCGCGTCTCCTTCAAGGACGAGATCCGCCGCCTTCAAGTACTCCTCGTAGGCATTCCGCCCGGTCGGGTGCGGCACGATCTGGTGCAAGAGGGACTTCTCTTGGATGCCCGGTGACCCGGCAAGACAGAGCGCGGCAAGAATGCCGATCATCGGGCCACTTGCTTAGCCGCGGTCGGGCCGGGAGGCGGCGGACCGCCCGTCCCCTGCCCCCTCACGTACTTGATGTCGATCTCTCCCGTGGCGGGCACGCCCTTGCTGAACACGCGGAACCGATCGCCCATCGGCGTGTACTGGAACTTGTCTCCGCTCAGCGGGTCGTCGAGCTCTGCGGCGGGCGCGGCGTCCTCCAGACGCGTGGGCAGCCGCTCGTGCTCCCACTTGAACGCGATCACCCGCGCCCCCAGGCCGAGCAGCCGGAGCTGGGTCCGCATCCGCGCCGCGCTGGTGCCAATCTGACCGGTCACGGGAACAAGCCACGTCAGCAGCACGTCGGCGAGATCTTCGACGGACTGGGCGCCCGTTGGAGGGTCCGGCGGATCCGGCTCCATGAACACCCAACCCGACTCCGGTCCGGCAAGTCGATCAAGGATTGGCGCGTACGTCTGGTCAAGCCGTTTGCGGACGAGGGCGGCAAGGCGCGCGCGGTCCTGGGCACTCAACGTGTTCAGCTTGCCGAGGACCGCATCCTCGTCGCCGGTGAACTCCTCCGGCTTGGCCAAAAGCTCTTCCAGCGAAGCGCTGATGAATCGCACCTCGCCCCGCATCGCCTCGAGAACGACGGGCGGGCGGGCCAGCAGGCGGGCAACCAAAGCGGAGACGGTGCTCGCCTCGGGCTGGCTCAGCCGATCGAGGCGTGACTGCATGGCGGACAGGGCGATCGACTGCTCCGACACGCCGACCAGCATGGAGATGAGGGTGAACCCGCCGATGCGGTCGCCCATATCGAGGATCTGCAGCAGCGCGTCCGTCCCTTCGGCCGAGCGGCCCTCGGCATCGTGCACATAGGCGGCGGCGACGGCCAGCTTGGCGAGCATTCGAAACTTCGCAAGTTCGGGAAACAAGGTCGTGGCCGAGATCGTGGGTCTTGGGTTGAACACCGGCTTCTGGTTGCCTTGTTTCACCCAATCCAGGGCCACGCCGAACTTCCGCACGATCTCCGTCCGGATCTCGAGGGTGCTCATCGCCTCGAGCCGCCGCGCCAAGGGAAGCAGGCGCGCGGCCTCGGGATCGGCGGGAACGGGAATCCCGTCTTCCACGCTTGCCTTCGCCTCCTGTTCGAGGCGCTTGCTCGTGCCGGGCTGCCAGGACAGGTAGAACCCAGCGTCGCCCACGTCGAGAATCTCGGCGGCCTTGACGTACTCCTCGTACCCGTTCTTGCCCGTTGGGCGCGGCACCACCTGGTGCAGAAGAGACTCTCCCTGGAGTCCCGGAGCAGCCAGAAACAGAGCGGCAAGGAACGCGACCATAACGCATTATGGGAGCGTTTATCGAACGACCAACGACAAACGACTCTAGAGGTTTTCGTCGAAGAAGAGGAGCGTGCGCTCCCAGGCGTCCTTGGCTGCTTCTTCGTTGTAGACCTCCTGCCGGTCGTCGTTGAAGAACGCGTGATGGGCCCCGGTGTACAGATGGAACTCGTGCGGCTTGCCCAGCTCGTCCAACTGTTTTGACAGCGCCGCCATCGACTCGGGAGACGCGTACGCGTCGTGCTCGGCGAAGAAGCCCAGCACCGGTGCATCCAGCTTTTCGAGCGGGGGGTGCACGTTTGGATGGATGCCGTAGAAGTCCACGCACGCCCCGATCTTCGGGTTTGTGGCCGCGGCGTAGAGCGAGAGCTGTCCGCCCATGCAGAACCCGACCACGCCTACCTTTCGGCTCGTGCACTTGGGCTCCTCGAGGAGCGCGTCCACTGCGCCTCGAAGCGCCTTCTCCGTTTCCGCGATGTTCAGGGCCATCATCAGCGAGCCAGCCTCGTCGGGATCGCTTGTGCTCTCGCCCTGGTAGAGGTCGGGCGCCAGCGCGGTGATCCCCTCTTCGGCAAACCGATCCACCACGGACTTGATGTGGCCCACCAGCCCCCACCACTCCTGAAGCACAATCACGCCCGGACCGCCGCCCGCCGCCCGAGCCAGATACCCCTCGTACGTCGTCCCGTTGCCAGTGAAAGAGATCATCTCGCCGCCCATGCCTAGAGAATAGCCCAGCATGGAACTTCGCGGCCCCTTGTGCGGTTGACCGTACCGTGCGCGCCCTTCCGAAGAAACTGTCCCGGCGAACGCTTCTCATGTGGGGCGCCGCGGGTGCGTTGACCACCGCTGGGGTCGGCGCCTATGCCAGTTCCCTCGCCGTGACCGACCGCACACTCACCCTGCCCAACTGGGACGCCGACGGTTTTCGCGTCGCCCATCTCTCGGACGTCCACCTCAACAACGACGGGCTCCTCGCGGTGGCTCGTCGCGCCGTGGACCTCGTGGTTCGTGCCAAGCCGGACCTCGTGGTCTTCACCGGCGACTTTCTCAACTTCGACCAGGACGATTGCTACCTTCGGATCGGCAAGGCCTTTGAACGCCTCCACGACCTCGCGTGTCCCTGTCTGGCCGTGTTTGGGAACCACGACTATGGAAGCGCCGCGCCGGGACGGGTCGCCGAGGCTTTGGCCAGCACCAAGTTCCGCCTGCTGGTCAACGAGGAATCGACGGTCGACGGGGTGCGGGTCATCGGGTTGGACGACGCCCTGGCAGGTTCGCCGGATTTCGGGCTCGTCTCCAAGCACGAGGGCCGCTCCACGCTTGTGCTCCTTCACGAACCCGACTACGCGGCGGAACTGGGCGGAACGGCTGGTCTGGTTCTCAGCGGCCACAGCCATGGCGGCGAGGTCTGTCTGCCCACGGGTCGTCCGCTTTACACCCCGCGCGGCGCGCGCACCTATCGCAGTGGCTTCTATGCCGATGCGCCCAGCCCCGTTTATGTGAACCGGGGCACCGCCACCTTGGGACCGATTCGACTCTTCTGCCCGCCCGAGGTCGCAATCCTTACGCTTCGCGGCAACGGGTAAGAGATTCGCAGTGGCTTGCTGCACGCCCGTCGAGCGGGCGTGGCATCCGATTGCGGGTTAGAACGGGTCGATCTGGGTCCGCTCCACATGCCCGTATCCGAGGAAGTCCTCCGGGGGATCCGTGTAGAACGACACCCGCTCGCCCGTCTCGGGATGGTCGAACTCCAGGTAGGCGGCATGGAGCTGCAGGGGGCCCGCGGCGATTTCGGCGGGCGCGTACACCTCGTCCCCCAACACGGCGTAACCCACCGCTTGCAGGTGGACGCGAATCTGGTGCGTGCGGCCCGTTTCCAGACGAATGGCCAACAGGGTCCCGTGATCCAAGCGTTCCAAACGCTTGGCGTGGGTAATCGCGGGTTTGCCCATGAAGTCCACCGTCATCTTCTTGCGGTCCTTCACGCTTCGGGCAAGGGGCGCCTCCACGGTGAACCGCTCCTGCTCCACGAAGCCGGCCACGACCGCGAAGTAACGCCGTTCGGCGGTCTTCGCTTCGATCTGGCGCGCCAATCGGCGGTGGGCGGCGTCCGTTTTCGCCACCACCAAGAGCCCGGTCGTGGCCTTGTCGAGTCGATGCACGATGCCCGGGCGATACTGCTCGCCGCCGGAGCTAAGCTGCTTGTTCCGTCCAAGCAACGCATTGACCAGGGTCGGCTCCTTGAGCGAGGCTGCGGGGTGCGTGGCGAGCCCACGAGGCTTGTCCACGACGATCATGGAAGCGTCCTCGAAAACGATCGGGACGTCGATGTCGGCCGGCTCAAGATCGTGGGCGGGGCGCGAGGCCTTGAAGTCCTCCACGTCCACCTGCATGCCGGGCTCGAGCCGGAAGGCGGGCTTCTGCTTTTTCCCGCCCACCTTCACCTTGCCGCCTTGGATCTCCTTCACGAGCCGCGATCGGCTGTGCTCTGGCATGATACGGGCGAGGAACTGGTCGAGCCTCTCTTCCTGATCGGCTTCGATACGCATAGGTGCATTGTAGCTGGCGCCGCGTTCGACTGCCGCATAATGGGTCCTGATGCGCGGACCCCTCGTTCTCCTGGCCACTCTCTTACTTCTCGTCGGCTGCGCCAAACCGAAGGAGGTCGTCCCAGCTCCCGAACCCGCGCAGCCTGCGGTCGGGCAATCCCTGTCCTCCGAGCCCGTCCCGGACCCAGCGAGCCTCACCCCGGAAGCCCGGGAGGCGAACGCGACGCTCGAGAAGGTGCTCGCCCCCTCCTCGCCCGCCGCGGACACGGCACCCGAGCACTACCCGGGCTCCGAGCCCGTCGGAACGTACGCGTACCAGCGCACGAACGGCAGCAAAGCGGTGATCGACACGTGGACGCGCACGACGCCGGCTTCGCTGGACGAAGTTGCAGCCTTCTACACGCAGCGGCTCGGTGTTCGAGAGACCAGCCACCTCGAGGACCAGCGCATCCTCACGGGCTCCCGGTTGGACGGCACCCTGCTCGCCGTGACGCTCCAACGAAAGGACGAGGCCACGGAGATCACCCTCGTAGTCTCTGTGCCGAAGTAGAAAGACACCAGCACCAGCAACCGATGAAGATGCTCGGTCTACTTCTCGCGGAGGGGCAGGCCCATGGCCTTGAGGAACACGCGCGCTTCCTCGTCCGTCTTTGCCGTGGTGCAGATGATGATGTCCATCCCGCGGATCCGATCGAACGTGTCGTACGGGATCTCGGGGAACACCAACTGCTCCTTCAGGCCCAAGGCGTAGTTGCCTCGGCCGTCGAACGACTTGGGCGAGAGGCCCTGGAAGTCGCGAATACGGGGCAACACGACCGTGGAGAGCTTGTCGAAGAAGTGCTGCATCCGCTTGCCGCGGAGGGTCACCTTGCAGCCGATCTTCATGCCTTCGCGGAGTTTGAAGTTCGAGATCGCTTTGCGGGCGACCGTCGTGACCGGCTTCTGGCCGGAGATCAGCGTCATGTCGCGCAGGCTGTTCTCGAGGTGCTTGGGGTCTTTCTCCGCGCTGCCCGTGCCCATGTTGATGACGATCTTCTCCAGACGCGGGATCTGCATCGTGGAGGTGTAGCCGAACTGCTCGCGCAGTTGGGGCGCGACCTTCTCCTGGTACGTCTTGACCAGGCGCGGCTCGGGAAGCGAGCCGACTTGCATCTCTTTCTCTTTTCTTGCCATGGCGTTCCTTTGCCTGATTTCCGACCAGGCGTGGCGGGCTCGACGAGCCCTAATCCTTCGTGCTGATCTCCGTGTCCTTCACGGTCTCGCCGCTCTTCTTCGCGTAGCGGACGATCTTGCCGTCCTCTTTGCGTCGGCCGACCCGCGTGGGCTTGTCGTCCTTGGGGTCGAGCATCATCACATTGCTGACGTGGATGGGGACGGGAATCTTGAGCCTTGCGGACTTTTCGCCCTGCATGCGCGCCTTGCGATGCTTGATCGCGGCGTTGAGCGGCAGCGGCTGATCCGCGTTGTCCGGGTTGTCCTGCAGGACAATGACTTTGTCCTCGCGCGGCGCCACGGCGGCGACGAATCCGATCTGACCCTTGTCCTTGCCCGAGATGATCATGACGCGGTCGCCCGTGCGCAGTTTGAGCTTGCGCTTGTGGCCAGCCTTCTTGAGTTCGGCTTTGGTCGGCATGGTTAGAGCACCTCCGGTGCGAGCGACACGATCTTCATGAAGTTGTGGTCGCGCAGTTCGCGCGCCACGGGCCCGAAGATGCGGGTGCCGCGGGGCTCGAGCGTTTGCGGGTTGATCACCACGCACGCGTTTTCGTCGAAGCGGAGGGTCGATCCGTCGCGTCGCCGCACCGCGTCGCGGGTGCGGACGATGACGGCCTTGATCACGTCGCCTTTCTTGACGGGCATGTTGGGCGTCGCGACCTTGACGGAGCCGACGAAGATGTCGCCCACCCCTCCGTAGCGCGGTTGGGAACCCTTGAGCACGCGGATGCACATCACCACGCGCGCGCCGGAGTTATCCGCGACCTTGAGCCTGCTGAACTGTTGAATCATCTCTTCTTCCTGAAAACGGCTACTTCACCTTCTCGAGGATCCGCGTGACCCGCCAGCGCTTTTCCTTGCTGATGGGGCGCGTTTCCATGATCTCGACGCGGTCGCCGACATCGCACGACAAAAGGTCGTGGGCTTTGAATCGGTTGGAGCGACGCACGGTCTTGCCGTAGAGCGCGTGCTGGACACGCCGCTCGATCTCGACGACCACGGTCTTCTCCATCTTGTTGCTGACGACGAGACCCTGTCGGACCTTGCGCGTTCCGCGCGAATCCGGCGTCTCGACAGGCGGGGTTGCCTTCTTGGGACTCACTGGCTGCCTCCGCTCTTCTTCTCGGTGATCGCGGTGAGAATGCGCGCGATGTTGTGGCGCCGCACTTTCAGGCTCGTGGTGTCCGTGATCTGGCGGAACACGAGGTCGCGTCGCGCCTTGTACAGGGCGGCGCGCTCGGCCTTGAGCATCTCCTCCATTTCGGGAACGCTCTTCTCACGCAATTCGGCTTGTTTTAGGTCCTTCATTCTCGGGTTCTCTTTCCTTACTCCCCGCCGTGCGCCGAATCCGAGGCGCTCCCGACGAGCTCAAAATCACTGCGGGTCATGAACTTGCACTTGATGGGCATCTTGTGCATGGCCAGCCGCATCGCCTCTTTGGCGACGTCCTCGGCGACTCCGTTCATCTCGAACATCACGCGGCCCGGCTTGACCACGGCCACCCACCCCTCGACGGGGCCCTTTCCTTTGCCCATGCGGGTCTCCAAAGGCTTCTTGGTGATGGGTTTGTCCGGGAAGACCCGAATCCACACTTTGCCGCCGCGCTTGATGTGGCGCGTCATGGCTATACGGGCGGATTCGATCTGCCGGCTGCTGATCCAGCCGCACTCGAGGCCGACCAGCGCGAAATCGCCGAACGAAATCTCGTTGCCGCGCATCGCGCGACCGGCTCGCCGTCCGCGGTGCTGCTTCCGAAACTTGACTCGCTTAGGCATCAACATGGGGTTCGGCCTCCTTGGTTTCGACTTCGACCTCGACTTCGGGCATGGTTTCGAGTTCCGCCTCGAGCTCGGCGGGCGCGGGCACGCCGTCCTCGACTTCCACGCCGACGGGCTGGCGGCGGCGCGGCATCGCGATCTCCTGCACGAGCTTCCGCTCGGGGAGCACTTCGCCCTTGTAGATCCAAACCTTCACACCGATCGAGCCGTACATGGTCCGGGCGGTGGCAAAGCCGTAGTCGATGTCCGCGCGAAGGGTGTGCAGCGGGATCTTCCCGGTCTTGTCGCTCTCACGACGGGCGATTTCGGAGCCGTTGAGGCGACCCGAAACCTGCACCTTCATGCCGCGCCCGTTCATGCGGAGCATGCGGGTCATGGCCTGGCGCATCGCGCGCCGGTGCGAGATGCGGCGCTCCAACTGGATGCAGATGTTCTCCGCAACGAGTTGGGCGTCCAGTTCGGGCTGTCGGACTTCGGTGACGTTCACCTGGACCACCGACGTGGGGTCGTCGCGGCGCACGAGGCGGTTGAGAACCTCCGTGAGTTCGTCGATGCCCTTGCCGCCACGGCCGATGATTGCGCCGGGACGCGCGGTGAAGATCGTGACCTTCACGCGGTTCGCCGCACGCTCGATCTCGACGCGGGACACGTTGCCGAGTCCCACGCGGTCCTTGATGAAATTGCGGATGCGCTCGTCGAGCACGAGGGCGGGACCGTAGCCCTTCTTGCCGAAGAACCAGTGGCTGTCCCAGCCTCGGATCACGCCGACCCGAAAACCTACCGGATGAATCTTTTGGCCCAAATCTACTCTGCTCCCTTCTTGTCGTCTTCCGCCTTCGCCTCGCCTTCGGCTTCGGCTTCGGCGGACGGGTCCGCCTTGGTCTCTGCTTGCGCCTCGGCTTCGGCTTCGGCTTCGGCTTCGGCGGACGGGTCCGCCTCGTTGTGTGTCTTCGCCTCTTCGCCAGGCTCGGCTTCCACCGGCGCCTCAGCGGGAGTCTTCTCAACCGGAGCTTCCACAGGGGCCTCGGCCACGGCCTCAACAGGCATCTCCTCCACTTGAGGGGATTCATCCGCCGTAGCTTTAGCGGAGGCGGAGGCGGGCTTCTTGGGGCGCTTGCCGTCGGCGAGCTTCGGCCGCGGCTTGGCTTGCGTGCCGTGCGCTTTGACCCTCGCCTGCGGTTCCGCTTCTTCAACCACCACGGTGATGTGGCTGGTCTTCTTCACGATGCGGTTGCCGCGACCCATGGCGCGCGCCTGCAGGCGCTTGAGCCGCGGGCCCTCGTCCACCATGATCGTCGAAATCTTGAGCGCTTCGAGCGAGAGCCCGTGGTTCTCCTGGGCGTTGGCCATCGCGCTGATCAGCACCTTGCGCAGGGCCTTCGCACCCTTGCTGGGGTGGTACCGAAGCAACGCGGCGGTGTAGCCCGCGTCCTTTCCGCGCACCTTGTCGGCGATGATCCGCACCTTTCGGGGCTGGACCCTCACATATTTCGCTACTGCTTTAACTTCCATTGCACACAGCCATTCCCTTCGCCGCGCCAAACCCTGGGGAAAAGCGCTCTATTGTACCTGCCGGCACCCCGGATCAGCGGATACGCGTCCCCCTGTCCGGAATCGAGCCGCCATGCCCGCGGTACGTGCGGGTCGGGGCGAATTCGCCCAGCTTGTGGCCGATCATGTTCTCGGTGACGAACACCGGAACGTGCTTGCGCCCATCGTGCACCGCGAACGTGTGGCCGATCATGTCCGGCACCACCGTCGATCGGCGCGACCAGGTCTTGATCAGCCGCTTCTCGTTCTTTTCGTTGAGCGCGTTCACCTTCTTCATCAGGTGATCGTCCACGAAGAATCCTTTTTTGAGACTTCTCGCCATACGCTTGTTTCGGTTCGCCGCCCTACGCGGTTACTTCGTCCTCCGGCGCACGATGAACTTGTCCGTGCGCTTGTTGCTGCGGGTCTTGGCGCCGAGCGCCTTGTTGCCCCAGCGATCGACCGGGCCCTTCTTGCGTCCCACGGGGGACTTCGCTTCGCCGCCACCGTGCGGGTGGTCGCGCGGGCTCTTCACGACGCCGCGAACGTGCGGCTTGCGGCCGAGGCCGCGGTTTTTGCCCGCCTTGCCGATCGATTCGTTCTCGTGCTCGGCGTTGCCGACTTCGCCGACGGTCGCGCGGCACGTGTGGTGCACCATGCGCATCTCGCCGCTGGGAAGGCGAAGGGTCACGTACGTGCCCTCCTTGGCCATCACCTGCGCCGAGCCGCCTGCGGCCCGCACCAGCTGCCCGCCCTTGTTGGGCTGCAGCTCGATGTTGTGGACCAGCATGCCGAGCGGGATGTTCTTGAGCGGAAGAGCGTTGCCCGGCAGAATGTCCGCCGTCGGTCCGCTCTGCACCATCGTGCCCACCTCGAGCCCCTTGGGCGCGAGGATGTACCGCTTCTCGCCGTCCAAGTAGTGGAGCAGCGCGATGCGGCACGTGCGGTTCGGGTCGTACTCGATCGCGGCGACCTTCGCCGCGAAGTTGTCCTTGTCCCGCTTGAAATCCACGATCCGGTAGCGCGTCTTGTTGCCGCCGCCCCGGTTGAACGAGGTCGTCCGGCCCGTGGAGTTGCGGCCGCCGGATTTGGGCTTGGGCGCGACCAGCTTCTTCTCGGGCTTGCCTTTGGTCAGCTCCGAGTAGGTAGAGGACGCCATGAAGCGTCGCCCGGGCGATGTCGGTTTGTGCTGTTTGATCGGCATCTTAGACTCCGTAATCCTCGAGCATCTGGCCCTTGGCGAGCGTCACGATCGCCTTCTTGCGGTCGGACCGGCGCCCCGTGGCGCTCACGCGGGAGCGCACGCGCTTGGTCTTGCCGTGCATCGTGATCGTGCGGACGCTCGTGACCTCGATCAGCTCGTCCTTCTTCTTCTTGCCGGCGTTGTAGATCGCCTCGATGGCCGCCTTGATCTCGAGTTTGTTCGCGTGCTTGTTCACGAGGAACGTGTACTTGCGCACGAGGTCCGCCTCGTCCCGAATCCTCGGATCTCCGTAGGACTGGGCGGCCGACCGCTCGGTGATGTACGGCTGCAGAATGATTTCGTAAGGGCTCTTCACTTTGCCCAAACCTCCTCGATCTTGGCGAGCGCGTCTTTGGCGATCACCACGTGGTGCGCCACCATCACGTCCCGCGTGGAGAACACGGCCGACTTCGTCTCGTCGCCCTTGCCCGACGGCGCGGTCCGCACCACCACGTTCGGCAGGTTGCGGAAACACTTGTGGGTGACCTCGTCGTACTCGGGAAGCACGATCAGTACGCGGCGCGTGCTCGCCAAGTCGAACGCCTTGAGCATGTCGGTCCCGTGCTTGGTCCGCGGCTCGGTGAACAGAATCTTGTCCGCGATCGTCACGGTGCCTTCGTTGAGCTTGGCGGCCAGCGCGCCCAGCAGCGCTGCCCGGCGCTCCTTGCGGTTGACCTTCTTGTCGTAGTCGCGCGGCTTGACGGCCAGCGCCATTCCGCCATGGGCGTAGTGCGGGGCGCGGATCGTTCCCTGGCGGGCGTTGCCGGTCTTCTTCTGCTTGTACGGCTTGCGGCCGCCGCCTCGGACTTCCGATCGCGTCTTCGCAGACTGGGTGCCTTGGCGCTTGTTGGACTCTTCGGCGACGAACGCGCGGTGGATCACCGCGGAGATCGCTTCGGCTTCGGCAATCGCGGGACTGAGATCGTGCGTGCCGACCTTCTTCCCGTCCTTTCCTTTGACATCGATTTTGGCCATGATTGCTTACCTGCCCTCAACCTTCTTGATGGTCACCAGGGTGCCGTTCGCGCCGGGCACGCTGCCGTCGATGAGGAGGAGGTTGCGCTCGGTGTCCACCTTCACGATCTTGAGGCTCTTCTGGGTGACGGTCTCGCCACCCATGCGCCCTGGTCGGCGCGAGCCCTTGAACACGCGCTGCGGCCCCGTGGCTCCGTTGGAGAGCGGCCGGCGGTGGGTCATGTAGCCGTGGGTCATCTGCTGGCCCTTGAAGTGGTACCGCTTGACGCCTCCGGCGAACCCCTTGCCCTTGCTCGTGCTCGTCACGGTGACCGGCTGGCCCTCTTCAAAGATGCCGACGCCGATCTCCTGCCCCAGCTCGAGGCCGTCCGTGGCGTCCGTGCGGAACTCGCGCAGGGTGCGCACGTTCTGCGTGACGCCCGCCTTCTTCAGGTGGCCGTGTTTGGGGAAGGTGAGGTGCTTGTCGCTGATCGGGTCGAACCCGACTTGCACCGCGGCATAGCCGTCCGTGTCCTGGGTCTTGATCTGCGTGACGACGACCGGGCCGGCCTGAATGACCGTCACGGGCACCATCTTGCCCTCCTCCGTAAAGAGGTGGGTCATGCCTATCTTCTTGCCTAAAATTCCTGGCAGCATCCAACGCTCCTGGGGCACGCGCGAGCGCGCCTCGTGATAATGTGTTCCGCGCCTCAGCTTCACCGTCCATGCCCGCCTGTTGGCGCCGTTGCCCCCGCGGGGGTCGGCGGCGGACCGACTCTCGAAGCCGTTGCCCTGAACAAGGGGCGAACCCCTTGCGAACTTGGAAGTTATACCCGGGTTCGCGGCAGGTCGTCAATGGTCCGCATGGCCTAGCTTCACCTCTACGTGCCACGCCCGCCAGACGGGCGTGCTTGGACTCCCTGCTCGAACGCGGGACTCACGCCCGACAAGCGGGCGTGGCACCCTCCCTGCACCCTCCCTGGAATCGCACGCTCCCAAATGAAAAAGCCCTCCATTCGGAGGGCCACCAAATCCAAGGACGAAGGCCCAAGGCCCAAGGCCTACAGCTTGATTTCGATGTCGACGCCGCTGGGCAGGTCGAGGCGCATGAGGGCGTCGATCGTCTTGTTCGTCGGCTCGAGGATGTCGATGAGACGGTTGTGCGTGCGAAGCTCGAAGTGCTCCATCGACTCCTTGTCGATGTGCGGACCGCGGATCACGCAGAACTTCCGGATGTTGGTGGGCAGCGGGATGGGCCCGCTGATCCGCGCACCCGTGCGCTTCGCGGTATCCGAGATCTTCTCGGCCGACTGGTCGATGACGCGGTGGTCGTAGGCCCGCAGCCGAATTCTAACTTTGCTCGTTCGCATATTTCGTTCTCTTCAAAGCAAAACCCCCGGGGACCGGGTCCTCGGGGGTCTGTTGCGTTCCTAGTCGAACACCTTCGTGATGGTGCCGGCGCCGACGGTTCGGCCACCCTCGCGGATAGCGAACTTCGACCCCTGCTCCATGGCGATGGGCTGGATCAGCTCGATCGTCATGGTCACGTTGTCGCCGGGCATGACCATCTCGACGCCCGACGGCAGGTTCAGCGTCCCCGTCACGTCCGTGGTGCGGAAGTAGAACTGGGGCCGGTAACCCGAGACGAACGGCGTGTGGCGGCCGCCCTCGTCCTTGGACAGGACGTAGACCTCGGACTCGAACTTCGTGTGCGGCTTGATCGAACCAGGCTTGGCGCAAACCATGCCGCGCTCGATGCTGTCGCGCTCCACGCCGCGAAGCAGCAGGCCGACGTTGTCGCCCGCCTCGCAGTAGTCGAGGGTCTTGCGGAACATCTCGATGGCGGTGCAGACCGTCTTGCGGCTCTGCGGGTGGAGGCCGATGAGCTCGACTTCCTCCATCGCCTTGAGCTGCCCGCGCTCGACGCGGCCCGTGGCCACCGTGCCGCGGCCCGTGATCGTGAACACGTCTTCGACGGCCATCAGGAACGGCTTGTCGGTCTCGCGCTGGGGCTGCGGGATGTAGCTGTCGATGGCGGCCATCAGGTCGAGAATCGACTTGACGTTCTTCTCCTCGAAGTCCACCTCGCCCTTCTCCAGCTGCTCGATGACCTTCACGGCCGAACCCTGGATGATGGGGGTGTCGTCGCCGGGGAACCCGTACTTCGTCAGAAGCTCGCGGATCTCCATCTCGACGAGCTCGAGGAGCTCGGGGTCGTCCACGAGGTCCACCTTGTTCATGTAGACCACGATGTGGGGGACGCCGACCTGGCGGGCGAGCAGGATGTGCTCGCGCGTCTGGGCCATGGGACCGTCGTTCGCCGCGACCACGAGGATCGCGCCGTCCATCTGGGCCGCGCCGGTGATCATGTTCTTGATGAAGTCGGCGTGTCCCGGACAGTCGACGTGCGCGTAGTGCCGCGTGTCCGTCTCGTACTCCTGGTGCGAGATGTTGATCGTGATGCCGCGCGCCTTCTCTTCGGGAGCGCTGTCGATCTCCGCGTAGCTGACCTTCTTCGAAAGACCCTTCTGGGCGAGAACGCCCGTGATCGCCGCGGTCAACGTCGTCTTTCCGTGGTCGACGTGGCCGATGGTGCCGATGTTGACGTGCGGCTTTTTCCGCTCGAACTTAGCTCGTGCCATGCTGTTGTTTTCTCCTCCTGCCTTACCGCCCGCTCTGGGCCTTTGCGATGATTTCGTTTCCGATGTTCTGAGGAACTTCCTCGTAGTGCGACGGGGTCACGTTCGGGGTCGCGCGCCCCTGGGTCAAAGACCGCAGGGTCGTCACGTAGCCGAACATCTCCGCCAAGGGAACGTGCGCGTTGACGATGGTGACACCGCCGAGCGCCGGCTCCATGCCTTCGATGCGACCCCGGCGACTGTTGATGTCCCCCACCACGTCGCCGACGTTGATCTCCGGAGTGGTGACCTCGACGTGCATGATGGGCTCTTTCAGCACCGGGCTGGCCTTCTTCATCGCTTCGCGAAAAGCGATGAGTCCCGCCTGCTTGAACGCGTTCTCGTTCGAGTCCACCTCGTGGTAGCTGCCCTCCATGAGGGACACCTTGACGTCCACGACGGGATAGCCCGCGAGGACGCCCGCGAGCAACCCTTCCCGAATGCCCTTTTCGCAGGCGGGAATGTACTCCTTGGGGATCGAACCTCCGACCACCTTGTTCTCGAACACGAATCCCGAGCCCGCGGCCAACGGCTCCATCTCGATCCAGCAGTGGCCGTACTGGCCCGAACCGCCGGTCTGACGGATGAAGCGCCCCTCGGCACGGCTGTGGACGCGCACGGTCTCCCGATACGCGACCTGCGGCTTGCCTTGGTTGGCTTGGACTCCAAACTCTCGGTTGAGGCGGTCCACGATGATCTCGAGGTGCAGTTCGCCCATGCCCGAGATGATCGTCTGGCCGCTCTCCTGGTCCGTGTGGACGCGGAACGTGGGATCTTCCTGCGCCAGCCGGTGCAACGACGAACCCAGTTTCTCCTGGTCCGCCTTGCTCTTCGGCTCGACGGCGATCTGGATGACCGGCTCGGGGAACTTGATGCTCTCGAGCGCGATCGGGTGCTCCGGATCGCAGATCGTGTGGCCCGTGTTCACGTCGCTCACGCCGATCACGCCGATGATGTCGCCCGAGTACGCCACGTCCAAGTCCTCGCGGCTGTTCGCGTGCATCTGCAGGATGCGGCCGACGCGCTCCGTGCGGGTGCGGAAATCGTTGGTCAGCGGATCGCGGTAGCAGACCATGACCTGGCTTCCCTTTTTGAGGGTGCCGCTGTAGAGGCGCAGGTACGTGAGCCGGCCCACATACTTGTCGCTCATGATCTTGAACGCCAGCGCCGCGTACGGCTGGTCGTCGCCCGGCTTGCGCTCCTCGGATTGATCGGTGCTCGGGTTCACACCCGTGACCGAGCCGACGTCGAGCGGCGACGGGAGGTAATCCACGACCGAGTCGAGCATGGCCTGCACGCCCTTGTTCTTGAACGACGAGCCCGAGAGGATCGGCACCAGCTTGTTGGTGATCGTGCCCTTTCGGATCGCGGCGCGGATTTCCGCCTCGCTGATCTCCTGCCCCTCGAGGAACCGCTCCATGATCGAATCGTCGAAGTCCGAAATGGCCTCGATCATCTTCTCGCGCCACTCGGCGGCGAGGCCGACGAGATCCGCGGGAACGTCGCCGTCCTGGAACTCCTTGCCGTCGTCCGACGTGTAGATGCGGGCCTTCATCGTGATGAGGTCCACGTAGCCCTTGTACTGGCTCTCGGCGCCGATGGGAATCTGCACGGGCGAGCAGTTGGGACCCAAACGATTCTTGATGCGCTCGACCACGCTGAAGAAGTCCGCCCCGAGGCGGTCCATCTTGTTCACGTAGATCACGCGAGGGACCTTGTACTTGTTCGCCTGGCGCCACACGGTCTCGGACTGGGGCTGCACCCCTCCGACCGCGCAGAACACGGCGACCACGCCGTCGAGCACACGCAGCGAACGCTCGACTTCGACGGTGAAGTCCACGTGGCCCGGCGTGTCGATGATGTTGATCTTGTGCTCGTCCCGATCGCCGTCCGACCCCTTCCAGAAACAGGTGGTGGCCGCAGACGTGATCGTGATGCCCCGCTCCTGCTCCTGCTCCATCCAGTCCATCGTCGCAGCGCCGTCGTGGACCTCGCCCATCTTGTGCTGCTTGCCGGTGTAGTACAGGATCCGCTCGGTCGTCGTCGTCTTGCCCGCGTCAATATGCGCGGCAATGCCGATGTTCCGAACTCGATCGAGAGGGTGGGTACGTGCCATGGAAAACTAAAAACGGTAGTGGGCGAACGCCTTGTTGGCGTCCGCCATGCGGTGCGTGTCCTCACGCTTCTTGATCGCGGTGCCGGTGCCGTTGTAGGCGTCCAGCAACTCCCCGGAGAGACGCTCGACCATCGTCTTGCCGGAGCGGCGCCGAGCGGCGCCGATCAGCCAGCGCAGGGCCAACGTCCGGCGGCGGTCAGGCCGCACGTCCATCGGGACCTGATATGTCTGGCCGCCCACGCGGCGCGGGCGCACTTCGACGCCGGGCATCACGTTGGCGAGCGCCTTGTCGAAAACCTCGTTCGCGGGAACGCCGGCCTTCTCCTCGCAGATGCGAAGCGCCTCGTAGAAGATGCCTTCGGCCAACGACTTCTTGCCGTCGAGCATCATGCGGTTGATGAACCGCTGCATCATCTCCGATCCGTAGACGGGATCCGGAAGAATCACTCGCTTGGGTGCAGGTCCTTTTCTTGGCATGCTAAATCCTCGTTAACCCGTGGCCTTCGGCCGCTTCGTGCCGTACTTGCTTCGACCCTGCTTGCGGTTCGACGTGCCCGCCGTCTGCTGGGTGCCCCGCACGATGTGGTACCGCACGCCGGGAAGGTCCTTCACACGGCCGCCGCGCACCAGCACCACCGAGTGCTCCTGCAGGTTGTGTCCCACGCCCGGGATATAGGCCGTGACCTCGACTCCATTGGTCAGGCGCACACGCGCAACCTTCCGAAGCGCCGAGTTGGGCTTCTTCGGGGTCACGGTGCGCACCACGGTGCACACACCCCTCTTCTGGGGGTTCTCCTTCAACGCCGGCGATTTCGATTTCACCTTCGGCGTCGATCGGCCTTTCCGCACGAGCTGGTTGACTGTCGGCATACTTTGTTCGTTTCCTTCAAGGCTCCCTTTTCGCTCGGGGAAGGTCCCCTTAGCGAACAAAAAGCCCCTTCGTTTCAACGCGAGAGGGGCGCAAGGCGTCCAAAACTTCGGTCTGCGATTGTCGCGTTCCCTTCGGTAAGTCCGGCCGCGGCCTCCTCGTCGTTATTAGCCTCGGACGCACAAGGCACCCGATGCCACGTGAAAGTATGATGAGCCGGGGTGCCCAAAGTCAAGCGTCCCGCGCAATTCCACCCTTCCCCGTGAAGCCAACCGTCTCCATCCTCGTCCCCAGCTACAACCATGCCGCCTACATCGGCGCCTGCCTGGCGTCCGTGCAAGCCCAAACGATGGACTCCTGGGAGCTGGACCTTGTGGACGATGGTAGCGCGGACGAGACCCTCGCCAGGGCGCGCGAGGCCGCCGAAGGCGACCCGCGCATCCGCCTGGCCCAAAACCCATCCAATCTCGGCACTTACGGAACGCTCCAGCGGGCCCTGAGCCTGGGTTCGGCCCCCTACGTCGCCGTGCTGAACTCGGACGACCTCTGGGAACCCGAAAAGCTCGAACGGCAGGTGCGCGCGCTGGAGGCCGAGACGCCCGCCGGGCTCTGCTACACCTTGGGCGTTCGGTTCGGAGACGAGGGGGAGAGCGACGTCCACGGCGACTGGCCGGTCGGCGAACTGCAGGACCCCCTGCCGCTGTTGCTCGCCGAGAACCGGATACTCGCCTCCTCGGTTCTGTTTCGGCGCGATCGCCTGCGGTTCGAGACCACCTGCCGCTACTCCGGCGATTGGGTGGCTCTCCTCGAACAGACGTGGGACCGTTTCGCGGCCTGCATTCCCGAACCTCTCACCCGGTGGCGCGTCCACGGGGCGAACACCTTCACGCAGAGCCCGGGGCAGGTGCGCGAGGAGATCCGGGTGCGCCAGGCGATCGCGACGGTCGGATGGGGTTGGATCACACCGACGAGGCCCGCCCAAGCCGTTCGCCGGGGCCTCGCGCAAAACGCGTTGCACCTGGCCGCGGCACACGTGTTCTTCGGCGAACGCCTACCCGCGCTGCAATCCGCCGCCGCCTCCATTCGGCTCGCCGGAACCGCAACGGCCTGGAAACGACTCGCCGCCGCCGCCCTGCCCATCCGCGTCGCACGAAGAAGGCTGTGGGGCAACGCCCCCAAGCCCGACCCCCTGCCACCCGCTCCCCCGCTCGAGCTGAGGCGCCCCTGAGCGCCCTCGAAGTCTCACGCAAAGAACGCAAAGAACGCGGAGGGGAACTCGCCTCCCCACGACAAACGACAAACGAAGAACGACAAGCGACGAAGTAAACTCCCCCTCCCCTATGAGCGAAGAGAAATCGATCCGTGAGATCCGTCTGGAGAAGCTCGAGCGCATGCGCGCGCTCGGATGCGATCCGTACCGCGTCGAGCGGTTCGACCGCACCGGGAGCGCCGAGGAGTTGCTCGGCCTCTTCCCCGCCGAGGGCGACCTCCCCGAGGGGCAGGCCCCGGAGGTTCGGTTCGCAGGACGCGTCGTCTCGTACCGGCTCATGGGCAAGGCGGGCTTCGCCCACCTTTCGGACGGCGACGCGAAGATTCAGGGCTACTTCAAGAAGGACGAGCTGGGCGAGACGGGTTGGGAGCTGTACAACCTGCTCGATATCGGCGACCACGTGGGTGTGGTCGGGCACCTCTTCCTGACCCGCACCGGGGAGCGGTCGATCCACGTCAAGGAGCTGGTTCCGCTCAGCAAGTCGCTGCACGTGCTCCCGCTCGGCAAGGAGAAGGAGGGGCAGCAGTGGTACGGACTCTCCGACGTCGAGCAGCGCTACCGCCACCGCCATCTCGACCTGATCTGCAACCCCGACGCGCGGGACATGCTGATCAAGCGCATGAAGATCACGTCGGCCGTGCGGCGGTACATGGACGCGCTGGGCTACCTGGAAGCCGAAACTCCCATGCTCCAGGTCGTCGCTGGCGGCGCGGCGGCCCGCCCGTTCCTCACGCACTACAACGCGTACGAGATGGACGTGAAGCTGCGCATCTCGCTCGAGCTGTATCTCAAGCGGCTGATCTGCGGCGACCTCCCGAAGGTTTATGAGGTCGGGCGCGTGTTCCGCAACGAGGGCGTCTCGAACCGGCATAGCCCCGAGTTCACGATGCTCGAGTTCTACGAGGCCTACACCGATCTCGAAGGGATGATGGAGCGAGTGGAAGGACTCTTCCAACACGTCGCGCAAGAGGTGTTCGGCCAAACGCGCTTCGTCAAACGCGTCGCCCGCATGCATGTGGGTCCGGTGACCGTGCCCGACGGAACTTCGGAGGCTGAAGCACTCGCCATGGAGCGAGACCGCCGCGGACGGGACGCCGAACTCGACTTCGCCCAACCCTGGAAGCGCATCGACCTTCTGACGGCCATTGAGGAAGCCCTCCACCTCGAACCAGGATCCCTCGCGGGCTGCCTCAAACTTGAAACGGAAGGGGAACGCATGGCCGCCTTCCAAGCGCAGGTCCTCCGCGGATTCGAGTCTCTGCCCGATGCGGGCGACAAGGACCAGCTCGACTTCGACGCGCATCCACATTTCAAACAACAGGTCGAGGGCGGTGGCTACCGCGTCTTCACGTTCTCGGGCCTCTCCTACCTGAATCCAAAGGAGGAGACCAACCTGGGCGGCCTGATCGAGAAGCTCCTCGAGGCGCTCGTCGAGGACATGCTCCAAGAGCCCACGTTCGTCGTCGGCTACCCGATCGAAACCAGCCCACTGGCCAAGAAGGACCCGGACAACCCACGACTGACCCGACGGTTCGAAGGGTATGTCCTGGGCCGCGAGATGTGCAACGCCTTTTCCGAGCTGAACGACCCGGTCGACCAGACCGAGCGCTTTCAACAGCAGCTCGACGAACGCGCCAAGGGCGATGACGAGGCCCACCCGATGGACGAGGAGTATGTGTACGCGCTCGAGTCCGGCATGCCCCCGACCGGTGGGTGCGGCATCGGCATCGACCGCATGGCGATGGCCTTGCTCGGTGCCGACGTCATCCGCGAGGTCGTCCTGTTCCCCACGATGAAGCCGGAATAGGTTTGTGGTTTGATGTCTCCCCCACAAACCACAAACCACAAACCACAAACCTACGTATAGTGAATCATGGGTGTTCGGCGCGCGTTCACGCTGATCGAACTGCTCGTGGTCGTCACGATCATCGCGATTCTCGCCGCGATCCTCTTCCCCGTCTTCGCGGCGGCGAAGGAGAGCGCCAAAGGCACGGTGTGCCTGAGCAACATGCGCCAGATGGGAATGGCCATGCAGCTCTACCTCGGCGACTACGACGACGTGTGGTTCCCCTCGCTCAGCCCGAGCGACCTCGGCCCGCAATTCGCGCCCGTCCAACCGTGGTTTGGCTACGACAACCACAACCACGCCCTCTCGGGCGGCTTCGACGGGCGGATCTACGAGCCGGCGACCGGCCCCGCGCGGCCAGGGGCGCTTGATCCTTACATCAAAGGCCCAGGCATCATCCGCTGCCCCAGCATGCCGGGCGCGTGGCAGAGCGCTTACGCATCCAACTACTTCAATCCCGGCTTCAACTCGCCCTACTACATCACGAATCCGCTCGCGGCGGGCAGGGAGTTTGGGCCGAGCAGCAAGACCTTCTCGATCTGGAACGGACGGGTCGTGACCACGGGAGCGCCCGCCTCGGAAGTGGAGGAGCCAGCCTTCACGCTCGTGGTCTGGGAGCATCTGGCCCAGGTGCCCGTGTGCAACTTCCTCCAGCAGGCCGACTGGTACGACTCGCCGCCCGACGACCCTTACCTCCGCAATCACTTCCACTTCCTGCATCGGGACGCCGCGAACGCGCTGTGGGCGGACGGCCACGCCAAACGCATGACCTACTTCGGGCTGAAACGGCCGATGTTCAGCAGCCTCAAGAGCATCTACCCCGGGTATTAGCGGCGCCAGAGTCCGCGAAGAAAGCCGAAGAACGAGAGGTTCGGTTCGAGCCCGAGCTCTTTGGCTCTAGCCTCGATGGCCTCCTTGGAGTCCTTGAGGTCGGTGTGGGTCATCTGGCGGTGCAGCTTGATCGCCTCGATGAACTTCCCCTGGTGGAGGAGGGCGTCGACCTGACCGTGCAGTTCGGGCGAAGGCAACACGCCCTCCATCTCGTGCTGGATCTGCTCCACGGCGTCCTTCGCCTCGCGGAGCGATGAACCGAACCGCTCCCGGTGCCAGGCCACGGCCCGGACCTTCTTGCCCTGGCGCACCAGATCGAGGAGTTCGCGGTCTTCGGTCATCCCATCACTCTTACGGCCCGGCATTGTGCGAGGTTGCCGAGACCGGCTGAACGACCCGGGAACCTCGAGACACCTACGATCACCATGATGAAGTTCAGCACAGGCACCACGGTCGCGCTCTTGGCGACGCTCGCCCTTGCAGGATGCGGTTCGGCCGGCTACAGCGACCAGACCGCCGCGTCCAGCCCCGCCGCCAGCGTGGAATCGCGGGCCAGAGAGTCTACGGGCGACTCCGCCAAGGCCGAGGCGGGATTCGTCCCGGCTTCCAACCAAACCGTAGACGCGCCCAAGCGTGCGGTCATCCGCCAGGGCTCGCTGGCCGTCCGAGTCGGCGATCTCGAGAAGTCCGAGCGCGCCGCGGGCACCATCATCGCCGGTCTCGGCGGCTATGTGGACTCCGCGTCCAGCTCCGATTTGGCCGGTCAGAAACCGATTCTCACCCTGTCGGCGCGCATTCCCGAGTCTGCGTTCGATCAGGCTCTGCGCGAGTTCGAGGCCCTGGGCACCCGCCTGAGCAAGCACGTCTCGTCGCAGGACGTCACCGGCGATCTCGCCGACTACGCGGCGCGCCTCACCACGATGCGCGCCAATGAGGAGTCACTGCGCAACATGCTCCGCAAGGCCAGCGATTCCACGACGATCATGGAAGCCCAACGCCGACTCGCGGAAGCGCGGGGCGAGATCGAGGGTCTCCAAGCCCGTCTTGCATCCCTGAAGGGGCAGGCCGCCCTCTCGACGATCGAGCTGCGCCTCGAGCAGAGCGCGGAAACCGCCGGCACGAAGGACCCGCGATGGGGCGCCGAAGCCTGGGCGGCGGCCAGCGCTTCGGCCATGGACACGTTCCGGATCGTGCTGGGAGCGTTTCTCTGGTTCGTCGCGTACTCCCCGCTTTGGATCGTCGGCTACCTCGTCGTTCGGTTCCTTCGCGGTCGCAAGCGGCCAACGTCCAACGCGGCGGTGTGAAGAGGGGTCTAGGGGACGAGCGTGAACAACACCTCGTCCACGAAGACCCTCCAGGGCGCGGTCGTCTCGGAGGCGACCTCGTTCCAGCCCAGCCGCGCCTTAACGCGCCGCGTTCCAGGCTGGATGAACCGCGCGATCGGCGCGGGTGCCGTCGCCAAGACTTGGGAGTCCGACGTGGAGGCGACCGACCCCGTCAACCGGACCCACGCTGCCGCCGAGTAGTCGTACAGGTCCACGTAGCGGAAGATGCCCGAGGCGTTCACTCGGGACTCCACGCGGACCGTCAAGGCCGTGCCGCCCGTTACCGGGGCGACGCCCTCCGCGTTGAGCTGCACCATGTAGCCCACCTCTTCCGCCGCCAGGTTGCGGCGGCCGACCACGCAGCGATCGTCGCTGAGAAAGAGCTGCTGAAGGCGCCCCGACTCGTGGATACCCGGGACCACCGAGAAGCTCCTCGGCGAAAACGGCTCGACGTCCGCCACGGTGGCAAGCCAGACGCCGCGGCCGTGCGTTACCGCCATCAACGTCGCGTCGTCCTTCCAGATCAGCTCGTCGATCGGCACGGTTCCAGGGCCGTCGCTGAGGTTCGTCCAGGTGGCGCCGTCGTCGCTCGAAGTGAAGATCCCCAGGTCCGTTCCCGCGTACCAGAAGTTCGGTTTGGTGCGGTGCTGGGCGAGGGCGCTGACCGGCAGGCTCGGCAAGGCGAAGGCCCCCGATCCGGCGACGGGAGCCCACGATGCCCCGCCGTCGGTCGTCCGCCAAATGTTGTCGGCCTCCCATCCCATGAAGCTCACGGTCACGCGGTTCACGTCGCTGCGATCGATCACGATGCGGGAGATCCAGCGCTGGGGCAGGCCCACGCCGTTACGGTCCACACGCACCCAGGTCGGGGTCGTGGCCGTGCCGTTGGACGTCTTGTAAAGGTGCCCGTCGTTGTGCCCGGCCCAGATCACGTTCTCGTCGCCCTCCGCCACGGAGGCGGTGGAGAGGTTCCACGGGTTGTTGTCTGCGAAGTGGGCGCGGTCGATTTTTCCACCTTCGGCGACGTTGCTCGGACGGATGGAAGGTTTGATGCTCGTCCACGTGTTGGAGGTGCGGACGGCGTTGTTGCGCCACAGCTCTTCGCCGCACGCCAGCATTCGGTTGCCGTTGTTCGGGTCGATGAGGAAGAACGGGATGAAGTTGTAGTTGTTCGCCGAACCGGCACCCGGTGGGGCCACGTTGCCGCTGAACGATCCGCCTCCGTTGTTGCTGCGCCGTAGGTTCATGTACTGGCTTCCGCCGTAGAGGTAGTTCGCATTGAAGGGATCGGCCGCGCAGAACCCGCCGTCGCCCCCGATCACATTCGAGTTCCAATTCATCGGATCGCCCGTGTAGCGGTTGGTGCCGTTGTCCTGCGCCCCCGCGAGCACCACGCCGTTCGCATTCACGGCCGCGCCGTAGAACTGAGTCACTCCAAGATTGTTGTTGAGGTTCACCACCGGGTTGGAGTAGGCGTTGTCGGCCCGGTAGATCCCTCCGTCGCAACCGAAGAACAGCTTGCGCTTGGACGTCCCGTCGAACCCGTTCTCCGGAACGATCGCGTGCATGTCGGCATGAACGCCCGAAAACGCCTGGGAGAGCGAAGTGCCGGCGTTCGTGCTCCGATAGAGGTACACCCCGCCCACGACCAGGGTGTTCGCGTTGGTCGGATCCACCCACAGCGTGTTGTTGTAGTGGTTGTACGTCCCGATCCCACCACCGGACGTGCGCAACGCGTACGAGTGGCCGCCGTCGGTGGAGCGGTAAATCTTGATGGAATTCGCCTCGCTCAACGAGCAGAACACCGTCCCCGGAGCGCTTTTGGCGAAGGCGAACTCTTGCCGGTCGCCATCGATCCCGGTGGCGGCCGTCCAGGTCAGCCCGTTGTCTTCGGACACGTAGCCGCTCGAATGCTCGACGCCGGTGACCAGGTGGTTGGCGTCGTTCGGGTCCCGTTTGAGGTCGAGGCACCACCCGGCGAGCCGCCGAGTCCAGCTCGCGCCGCCATTGGTCGAACGCCAGATGCCCGTGGAGGTCGCGACCAGGATGCTGGTCGGGTCGTTCGGGTCGATCGCCATCCGATTGACGAACCAGAAGTCCGGCGTGGCCGTGCTGGGAATGCGATCCCACGTATGGCCCCCGTCGGTGGATTTGAAGATCCCCGAACCCCGCATCGTGGCCGTGTTGGACGACCCTTCGACCGCGTCGAAAAACCCCTCGCCAGTTCCCGCGTAGAGCACATCGGGATCGACGGGGTCCAAAGCCATGCACCCGATCGCCAACGTCGCCATGAAGTCGTCCATCGGCGTCCAGTTCGCCCCGCCGTCGGTCGTCTTCCAGACGCCTCCCGCCGCCGTGCCCAGCCACATCGTGTTCGGGTCGTCGGGATGGATCAGGATCGCGCGCAACCGGCCGCCGATCTGGCCCGGACCAATCCACGACCAGCTTCCGGAGTAGATCCCAGCCAATGGCCGGTTCTTGGCATGACGCATGGTGTCCAGCTGCTCCATCGCGCGCTCGATCGCCCGCTCGGGCACGATGCCGCCTTGGCTCAGGCGTTGCTGGTAGCGAAACCGGGCGGCCTCGACCGCGCCGCTGAACGCACTCTCGTCGTCGTTGCGCGCCAAGGATTTGGCGTCGATTCTAGGGAATTCGGGGTCGGGCCGCCGTGTCTCCGAAGGCACGGAAACGCATCCCGAAACGAAGACGGTCAGTGCGATCGCGCCCGCAAGGCTTGAGGCCCACCTGGTCCAGACCATTCCACACTCCCACGGCGAGGGCCGATGCGTCCCGCCGCGCCTCACTGTAACACGAATTTGGGAGGGCGCGGATGAGGCGCGCGATGTTTCACGCGGAGGACGCAATGGTCGCCAAGGGAAAGCTCACGCGTTTGTTAGGAATCGGCGACGACTTCTTTTGGGAACTTAACCGCGGTGCCGGGCTTGATGCCGAGCTTCTTCGCCGTCCCTGCCTTCAATTCGACGACGAACTGCCCGGCCGCGTCTGCGGGCAGGGATGTTTCGTCGTAGGGTTTGCCGTGGGCGATGTTGATCACCTTACGGTCGGAGGACACGTACAGAATGTCGAGCGGCAAGGGCGTGTTGTGCATCCAGAACTGGAACTTCTCCTTCGGCACCGGCTCGGGGAACACGAAGAGCATCGCCTCATCGTCCCGCACGTCTTTGGTTTCGAGGTGCATCATCCCCTCCTCGCGCTTGCCCGGCGTGTCCATCACCCACGCCTTGAACTTGTGCGAGCCCAAGAACAGGTCCACCACCTTCAGCTCCGACAGTTGGTAGACGCGGAGCATGTTGTAACGCGGGTCCTTGGCCGCCTGTTGCGGGTCGGTGTCCGCGGGGGCGGGATCGGCGACGGTCGTCGTGGGCTGCTCCACCGGTGGTTTCGGCTCGTGCACGACGGGCTTCTCGATCGTCGGCGAGCAAGACGCCACGATGGCGGCGAGGGCGAGCATCGTCACGGTGCGCATCGGTTGCATTGTACAGCGACAGCCGACACGCCCCATCCCCCCATAATCGGGCCATGCGCGAGATCATCGAGCCGTTCCGCATCAAATCCGTCGAGCCCATCCGGTTCACCGATGTCGAGGAGAGGGAGGCGATCCTCCGCAAAGCGGCGTGGAACGTCTTCCGCATCGACGCCGACGACGTGCTGATCGACCTTCTCACAGACTCTGGCACGAGCGCGATGTCGGCCGCCCAGTGGGGCGCCATCATGATCGGCGACGAGAGCTACGCCGGTTCGCGGAGCTTCCACCGTTTCGAAGGAGCCGTCCGCAAGATCTTCGGGTTCAAACACGTGATCCCCACGCACCAGGGACGCGCGTCTGAGAAGATCTTGATGAGCCTCGTCGGCGGCGCCGGGAAGACGATTCCGAACAACAACCATTTCGACACCACCCGGGCCAATATCGAGTTCACGGGCGCCCGTGCCGCAGACCTGGTGATCGACGAGGGGCGCGACTTCGACTCGGAGCATCCGTTCAAGGGGAATCTCGACATCGCCAAGCTCGCGGCGCTGCTCGAGGAGGTGGGGCCCGCGAACGTGCCGATCGGGATGATCACCGTCACCAACAACACGGGGGGCGGCCAACCCGTGTCGATGGAGAACATCCGGGACGTCTCGCGTCTGCTGCGGTCGAACGGAATCCCCTTCATCGTCGACGCGTGCCGCTTCGCCGAAAACGCCTTTTTCATCAAGCAGCGGGAACCGGGATATGCCGACAAGACGCCGCTGGCGATCGCCCAGGAGATGTTCTCCCATGCCGATGGGGCCACGATGAGCCTGAAGAAGGACGGATTTGGGAACATCGGGGGATTCCTCGCGTTGAACGACGACACCCTCGCCGAAGGAGCCCGCAACCTGCTCATCCTCACCGAAGGCTTCCCCACCTACGGCGGTCTCGCCGGTCGGGACCTCGAGGCGCTTGCCGTCGGGTTGGAGGAGGTTCTCGACGAGCGCTACCTTCAGTACCGCCTGGCCACCGTGCGATTTCTGGCCAAGAGGCTCACGGACGCGGGCGTCGCGATCGTGCGGCCCCCGGGCGGCCACGCGGTGTACATCGACGCCAAGCGCTTCTATCCCCACATCCCCCCGTCCCAGTTCCCAGGCCAGGTGCTCGTTTGCGAGCTGTACCGGCGCGGCGGTGTCCGCGCTGTCGAGATCGGATCCCTGATGTTCGGGCGTTGCGAAGACGGCGTGGAGACTGCCGCTGACCGCGAGCTCGTGCGTCTGGCGTTGCCGCGAAGGGCCTATACGCAGGCCCACGTGGGCTACGTGGGCGAGGTGCTCTGCGAGATGTACGCCGAACGAGAGTCGGCTAAGGGTCTGCGGATCGTCAAACAAGCACCGTATCTGAGGCACTTCACCGCCGAACTGGCACCCCTGGGAACCGACTGATCCCCCTGGGAGTGCGCGCTCGCGCGTCGCCCTTCCCCGAGCGGCTTGCCGCCCCCCCTGGGAGTGCGCGCGCTCGCGCGCCGCCCTTCCCCGAGCGGCTTGCCGCACCCCTGGGAGTGCGCGCACTTGCGCGCCGCCCTTCCCCGAGCGGCTTGCCGCACCCCTGGGAGTGCGCGCGCTTGCGCGCCGCCTTTCCCCGAGCGGCTTGCCGCGAGACGAAAGCCGGTTCGCCGGACAAGTCCGGCGCAAAGGGCGACGCGCGAGCGCGCGCACTCCCAGGGGGGCGACGGCTGTTCGCGCCGGCTACGAGGAGGGCGAGCCGTTTGGCGCTTTGTCCTCGGGCGGCGATACCGCCGGATTCGCGACCAGTTCGCGCCCGATGAAGAACAGGAGGATGAAGAAGTTCAAGGCCAGCACGGTCGTGCCGATGAGGACCGGCATGCCCATCGCCGATTCACGCGATTGGTCGAACCAGCGGTGCCACTGGTTGAACAGCCATCCCGCGGCTCCGACCGCCATGTAGATCAGGAGGGCGACGTAGAACCAGCCGCCAAGCAGCTCGCGCCCGCGTCGCAGGTTCCAAAGGACCACCGGGAACGCGACGATGTAGGAGACCTCGACATAGCCTGGAGAAGGCTTGCCGAGCAGCAGCAAGGTGACCTTCGCAAGGATCATCACCCAACTCGCAAGCAGGATCAAGCGCATAGCGCTGTCGCCGCTATCGTTACGCCGCACCGACTTGCTCATTCTTCTCTCAACCCGGACATCCTTTCCTATTATCTACGAAAGTTCGTTCCAATGTGTGGTTTCTTTTTTGACCAGCGCCTCCTCCGATCGTTCATACGTTCCAGGGGACGGGAACGGCGCAACCGGTCGAAACCATCCCGCGACCCGGCCATAATCGGACCCGATGCAGAGTCCGTCCAAGGATGAGTTCTTTCGCCGCGCGGCCCTGGGAAAACCCGTGCGGATCGCACGCGACGTTCTCGCGGACCTGGAGACGCCCCTCAGCGCCTACTGGAAGCTCGCTTCGGACGAGACGTTCAGCTTCCTGCTCGAGAGCGTGACCGGCGGCGAGCAACTTGCCCGCTACAGCATTCTCGGCGTGCGGCCCCGTCTGGTTCTCCGCACGAAAGACCGAACGGTTCGGCGCATCACCTCCCGGGGTGAAACGCGCGAAACCCTCTCCGAGGGACAAGATCCCTTGCACGTGCTTGCCGAAGCGATGGGCCCCGAACCTCTCGAAGATTCCGCGATCCCGAAGTTCGGCGGAGGGGCCGTGGGAATGCTCGGCTTCGACCTGGTGCGGTTCTTCGAGCAACTCCCGGACGCCCCGGAAGACGACCTTCCCATCGACGAGATGGCGATGATGCTCTGCGACACCGTCGTCGTGTTCGACCACGCGAAAAACCTCATTCGGATCATCGTGACGGCGAGCCCTTCTTCCGACGGCTACGAAGCCGCCTGCGCCGAGATCGAGCGCGTTCTCGCGCGGCTCAAACGCCCCCTGCCAGACCTTCCGAACTCCAAACGAACGATCGAACCCGTCGAAAGCAACATGTCGCGGGAGTCCTACGAGGCCTCGGTACGACGCGCGATCGAGTACATCGGCGCAGGAGACTGCTTCCAAGTCGTGCTCTCCCAGCGGTTCGCCACTCGGGTGCAGGCGCACCCGCTCTCGGTCTACCGAGCCCTTCGCTCGCTCAACCCCTCGCCCTACATGTTCCTCCTGCGGTTCGGCGATTTCGACGTGGTGGGCGCCTCACCTGAGATTCTGGTAAGTCTCACGGGCCGAACGGCCCGGGTGCGCCCTATCGCCGGGACGCGGCCCCGCGGTTCGGACCCCCACGAGGACGAAGCCCTCGGGCGAGAGCTGCTGGCCGACGAGAAGGAGCGTTCCGAGCACATCATGCTCGTGGATTTGGGACGCAACGACCTTGGGAGAGTCGCCCAGATCGGGTCCGTGCAGGTGAACGACCTGATGGCCGTCGAGCGCTACAGCCACGTCATGCACATCGTGAGCGACGTGACGGCGACGCTCGCAGACGGAAAGGACGCCTTCGACCTGCTGCGCGCGGCGTACCCCGCAGGCACCGTGAGCGGCGCCCCCAAGGTTCGGGCGATGCAGATCATCGACGAGCTGGAGCCGACCAGGCGGGGCGTCTACGCCGGCGCGGTCGGCTACGTCGCTGCGAGCGGCGATATGGACATGTGCATCGCGATCCGAACCATCTGCATCAAAGACGGGGTGGCCTACGTGCAGGCCGGGGCCGGGATCGTGTTCGACTCCGTGCCCGAACGCGAGCACGGCGAGTGCCGCAACAAGGCCGCCGCGTGCCTTCGCGCGATCGAGATGGCCCAAACAGGATTGGAGTAGGCGCTCAGCTTTGCGTTTCGAGCGGCGGCTCGTCCAAGGGGGCGGTCTGGGCCGTCTCGTGCAGCCTCCCGCGCATGGGCGACACCGCGCTCATCTTCTCTGCGGTGCGGTTCGTGAGTTCGAGGATCCGGTGGTTCGTGTGCCGGACGAGGGCCCGAAAACCAACGATCGCTCCCGTCCAAACAACGCCAAGGGTCAAGATCACCGCCAAGGCCTTGGTGGCCGGGGTCGCATCCATCTTCGTGAGCATGAAGCCAAGGGTGGGGATCGTCGCGAAGAGGGCGGGCAGGAACGTGGGAACCCCAGCTACAAACGCGTTCGACTTCACACGCAGCAACGTCTTGCCGTTGCGGGGCGAGACGTTCACGTTGCATTGACCCATTCCCGCCATCGATGTGTAGTTGATCGCGCGGCCTAGGGTCACGGTATTGGCGTGCAGCCCGGTCATGGGAACGAACTCTTCGATCACCACGGCCAGCGCCTCTTCCGGCAGTTCGCCCTCAATCTCCCGCTCGAGGACGCGTTCGATCGAACGGATCGTGCCGGTGTCGCTCACCGTGCTCCCCCCCACTTCGCGCATCGCGAACTGGAGTGCCTCAGCGTCGATCCCCAACTCGCCGGCAACCCGTCGCAGCTCGGTCTCGGAGATCCCGGCCGGCACGCGGCCCGGCGTATCCGCCCGGCTCTGCCGCTCGGCGGCCCTGCGGATGATGTCGCTGACCTGCTGCTCCGTGAAGTGGCGCTCCATAGACAAGAAGTCTACGGCCTCCGCGCCTTCGCCGTTCCGCCGCAAGGGTATCCGGGGATAGACTGGCGCCATGCTCGTCGTCGCCGCGCTCGTCCTCACGTCCGTCGCCGTCCTCCAACGACCAACCGCGCCGATCGAGACGCGTTGGGCCAAGGACGTCTCGCCCACGCTGCCCCACCCCGAATACCCAAGGCCCCAACTGGTGCGCGACCGTTGGCTCTGCCTCAACGGTCCGTGGGACTTCGCCGTCGTGGCGCGCACGGCCCCGAGGCCCGACACCTGGAACGAGAAAATCCTCGTTCCCTTTCCGGTCGAATCCGCGCTTTCCGGAGTCATGCGCCGCGTCAAGCCGGAGGAGGCCGTCTGGTACCGCCGGACCTTCGAGATCCCAACAGGATGGACCGGCCGCAAGCGGTTGCACTTCGGGGCCTCGGACTGGGAGACCACGGTGTGGATCAACGGCCACGAGCTTGGTACGCACCGCGGCGGGTACGACCCGTTCACATACGATCTCTCGCCCCATCTTCGCCCGGGCACCCAAGAGCTGGTCGTGCGTGTGTGGGACCCCTCGGACGCGGGGACCCAACCTCGCGGGAAGCAGGTGCAGAACCCAAACGGTATTTGGTACACGCCGACCACCGGCCTTTGGCAGAGTGTCTGGCTCGAACCCGTGCCCGAGCATGCCATCGACTCACTGCGTATCGACGCCACCGACCTCGCCGGTTCGGTGAAGCTACTGGTCGACGGCCGGGGCCTGTCCGGCCTTCGGCTCGAGGCATCGGCCGCCGGTGTGAAAGCGACCGGTCCCGCCGATGCCGCGTTGACGCTTGGCATCCCTTCTCCCAAGTTGTGGACCCCGGATAACCCGCACCTCTACGACGTCGCGGTCCGCCTTCTCGACGGCACGAAGGTCGTCGACGAGGTCCGGTCCTACTTCGGAATCCGCAAGGTCGGGCTTGTCAAGGATTCCACGGGCGTCACGCGCCTCGGCCTGAACGGCAAACCCTTGTTCATGGTCGGGCCGCTCGATCAGGGGTTTTGGCCCGATGGCCTCTACACGGCGCCGACGGACGAAGCGTTGCGCTACGACCTCGAGGTAACCAAGCGCCTGGGCTTCAACACGATCCGCAAACACGTCAAAGTGGAGCCCGCGCGCTGGTACCGCCACTGCGACGAACTCGGCTTGCTCGTGTGGCAGGACATGCCGAGCGGGGACAAGTACATCGGCGGCAACGACCCGGATGTGACCCGCACACCGGAATCCTCGAAGCAGTACGACGCAGAGCTGACGGCGGTGATCGACGCTCTGCGCAACCATCCGTGCATCGTGATGTGGGTTCCGTTCAACGAGGGGTGGGGACAGTTCGACACGGCTCGCGTCGTGGACCTGTGCCGGAAGCTCGACCCCTCGCGGCTCGTCGACTCCGCCAGCGGTTGGACCGACCGGGGCGTGGGGGACGTGCACGACATCCACGCCTACCCGGGGCCGGCTTCGCCCCAGCCCGAAGCGAAGCGGGCGGCCGTGCTTGGCGAGTTTGGCGGCCTCGGTCTGGCCGAGAAGGGACACATGTGGAAGGGCGACGGGTGGGGCTACCGTTCGATGGACTCGCGGGCTGCGTTGGACGACGGGATCGTGGATTTGATGGAGCGTTTGCGCGGGTTGATCGGCTACCCCGGTCTCTCGGCGGCGATCTACACGCAGACGACGGACGTCGAGTCGGAGATCAACGGTCTCATGAGCTACGACCGAGCCGTCCTCAAGGTGGACGAGAAGCGGGTGCGAAGCGCGGTGCGCGCGCTCCTCGGCCCGGTCCCGAGTGTCTCGGTGGTCGTGCCAACATCGCAAAAATCGGCGCTTGCGTGGCGCTACACGTTCGACGATCCCGGGCCCGGTTGGGCGGATGCGCACTTCTCGGATGCCGGGTGGAAGTCCGGACCGGGCGGGTTTGGCACCCAGGGAACCCCGGGAGGCTTGATCCGCACCGAGTGGAACACGCCCTCGATCTGGCTCCGCAGGACGGTCGAGTTGGAGGGGCCCTGGGGCCCCGGTGCACACCTGCTTGTGCACCACGACGAAGACGCCGAGGTCTACCTCGACGGGAGGCTGCTCGCCTCGCTGAAGGGCTACACCACGGGCTACACGCTGGTACCGGCCCACACCGGCACGCTCTTCGCACCCGGCCCCCACACCTTGGCGGTTCATTGCCGGCAGACCCAAGGTGGACAGTACATCGACGTAGGCTTGGCGACTGTGAAATAGTCCATGGGAGTGCGCGGATTCAGAGACTGTCGCAAAACCTTGGGTGCCACGTCCGCTTGGCGGGCGTGCGGGGGCTTTCAGCTACAACCTTGAACTCACGCCCGTCCAGCGGGCGTGGCACCCGCAGCCCTTCACTGCAGTTTGCGACAGTCTCTTCATCCGCGCTCTAACTTCGCCAGCCGCTGCCCACTGGAAAGCGCCGATGAATTCGGCGCTCCCCCACGGGGGCGTGCGATACTTGCTTGCATGCGGTCCCTTCTGCTGCTTCTCGCCCTCGCATCGTCCGTTCAGGCGCAGAGTCCCGCCACCGCCATGCGGGACCAGGGCCTGCGCGAACTTCGTGCTTTCGATCTCCTACGCGATCTCACCCGCCTGGGCCACCGCCTGAGCGGTTCGGCCGGTGCGGAACGCGCCGTCGAGTGGGGCGCCCAGACCATGCGCGAGCTGGGCTTTGAGAACGTCCGGCTCCAGCCGTGCCGAGTCCCGCATTGGGTTCGAGGCGAGGTGGCCACCCTCACGTTGGGGGACGACCCGCTGTCCATCTGCGCCCTCGGAGGGAGCATCGGCACCCCTCCGGAAGGCCTGGAGGCCGAGGTCGTCGAGGTCAAGTCTGTGGACGAAGCGGCGAAGCTCGGGTCCAAGGCCAAGGGCAAGATCGTGTTCTTCAACGGTCCGATGGACCCCACGCTCACGAACACGTTTGCAGCGTACGGCGGTGCGGTGGGGCAGCGCGTGAACGGGGCGGCCACGGCGGCCAAGCTCGGCGCGGTCGGGGTCCTGGTCCGCTCGATGACGCTGCGTGCCGACGATGTCCCCCACACGGGAACGATGCGCTACGAGGAGGGGGGACGCAAAATCCCCGCGGCAGCGCTTAGCCTGAATGCGGCCGACAAACTCAGCGCGACGTTGAGACGGGGTCCAGCGCGCGTTCGGCTCACCCTGGACTGCGAGAACCTCCCGCCGGTGCCCTCGTCCAACGTGATCGGCGAGATCACGGGTTCGGATCTCCCGGACGAGATCGTGCTCATGGGCGGACATCTCGACAGTTGGGATTTGGGCGTGGGAGCGCACGACGACGGCGCGGGGTGCGTGCAGTCGATCGAGGCGCTGCGTCTGATCCGCAGCGTGATCGGGCGCCCGAAGCGCACGGTGCGCGTCGTGCTGTTCATGGACGAGGAGCAGACCGGCGCCGGTGCCGACGCCTACGCGTTCTACGCGAAGATCTCGCCCGAGAAGCACGTTGCGGCGATCGAATCCGACGCAGGAGGTTTCACGCCGCGCGCGTTCGGCACATCGGAGACCGTGGAGCGAGCCAGGCGGTACGAGGCATGGCTCCCGGACCTCCGGCCCCTGGGCATCACGGAGATCAACGGCGGAGGCGGAGGCGGTGCCGACGTCGCGCCGCTCGGTCCCTTGGGCGCCGTGCTGTTCGGGCTGCGACCGGACAGCCAGCGTTACTTCGACGTGCACCACTCGCGCAACGACACCCTGGACTGGGTGAACGCGCGCGAACTGGAGATGGGAGCGATCGGCATGGCGATCCTCGCCTGGCGCCTCGCGGGGGAGTGAGGGCGCAGGGGGAATTGCACGCAAGGAACGCAATGGGGGAGGGTTTCACGCTGAGGCGCAGAGGCGGGGGGGGGATTGCACGCAATGAACGCAATGGTCGCAAAGACGGAGGGATTTCGTGGGCGAAGCCACCTCTAGTTCAAACCGAGCAACCGTCGCAACCCCCTCCGCGCCTCTGCGCCTCAGCGTGAAACCCTCCCCTTTGCGCATCTTTGCGTTCTTTGCGTGAAACCCAGAGCGTTCATTGCGTGCAATTCCCCCGCGCCTCTGCGCCTCAGCGTGAACCCCTCCCCCATTGCGACCATTTCGTTCATTGCGTGCAATCCCCCCCGCGCCCTTTGCGCCTCAGCGTGAAACCCTCCCCTTTCCGCATCTTTGCGTTCTTTGCGTGAAACCCAGAGCGTTCATTGCGTGCAACTCCCTGGCGTGCACCTCCCCACCGGAGACACGTGTATGCTCAACCCATGAAGTTTGCCCACCTGATTCTTGCGATCTCGTCACTCGCTTTGCTGACCGGCTGCGGACGCTCGGGCACGACGGTCGTCACAGGCCCCGACGGGGCCAAGGTGACGACCGACGCCCAGGGCAACGCCACGTTCACCGACGACAAGGGCAACCGAGTCGATGTGAAGGCCGGCCAAGAATCCTGGACCGCGAAGAGCTCGAACGGGTCGGAGGCCACCGTCTCCAAGGACGGCGGGATCACCGGCCAAACCGAGAAGGGCGAGAAGTTCTCCATGGACATGGCGGGCGTCACCGAGAAGGAGTTGGGCCTCCCGTTCTATCCGGGAAGCACCCCTCTCCAACACCGCGACATGAAGGTGGATGCCGACGGCAAGCACGTCGTCCTGTCCGTGCGCGCCACCAAGGACTCGCCCGCCAAGGTGATCGCCTTCTACAAGACCAAGGTGGACAAGCCGGCCGAAACGGTCACCGACCAGATCGCCAGCATGGGCGGAACGCTTCCCGACGGCGGCGAACTCACACTCTCCGCGATCGTCAACGGCACGGAAACAGAGATCTCGGTGAACGTCACCCGCAAATAGTCACCGCTTGAACGTGGGCGCATACGGGATATCGTCGGCGGACGAGCCGCGCCGTCGTCCGCCGTCGTCGTTCTGATTGACACCCAAGCTGTAGAGCACCACGTGGCCCCGCTCGATCTGGTACACGAACGGCTTCCCGCTGAAAGGGTCGATGCTGTCCGGTCCGGGGGCCAGCGTCTCGGGGAATCGACCCGATTGCGCCCGCCGGTTCCAGAGCTCGAGCGCGCAGCGAGACATCCGCCGCTTCGCCTCCAAAGCCACACCCGCGGCGCCGGCCTGCGCGAACACGGGGAGGAAGATCGAGACGATGCGACCCGATACCGAACGGTCCGTCAGGGCCGCGTTGTCTAGAAGACGCCCGGCTTCGAGTTGGGATTGGGTCTTGTCCGTCGCGTTGTGGACGTGCTCGATCGCCGCTCGGTAGTGCTTCAGGAGCTTCACCGCGACGCCGTCCCGGAGCATCGGTACCTGAAGGTAGGCCGTGACGAACCTCTCGCTGAGCGAAGCGTCTTCCGAGGCGCCCAGATCGCGTAGCGACATCTCGCCGGACCCAACCTGGTCGAGAAACTGGGTGGCAGCGATCACTTCCCCACCCAATCCCCGGTCGAGGCGCGGCAAGGGTTGCTTTCGGGCGACGAACTGAACCGCCGCCTTCCGAAACGGCGCCTGAAGCCCATGAACCTCCAATTGGCGTTGGAACTCGGCGTCGACGATCGACTCGCAAGCGATCGAAACCAGCATGCCGATCAAGATCGGCTCGTCGGCGTGCCGGGCCACGGCCCTTCCCACGTCCAGCCACTCCATGGACTCGGAGTAGCGCCCCGCCTCGGCTTCGATCTCCGCCCGCTTCGCGATGAGTTTGGCCAAGGTTTTGAAATCGGCGAACTCGGGGAGGCGCATCCGAAAGCCCTCTTCCCAATCGCGGTCGAAATCGCAAGAGGGCTTTTGGGCCGCCGCCTTCACGACATCGAGGGTCTCTCTGTTGTCGGCAACCCACTTCCGCACGCGGGCCTCGTCGGCCGCGCTCCAAGCACCCACCGTCGCAGGGCCCGGCACCTGCGCCCCGTGCTTCGCCAGAAGGGCGAAGGCCTTTTGGTATTGGGGCGCCGCATTGTCGTCGGCGTCGACCGCGACGAGCTTGCGCATCTCTTGGGCGTTCGTCGGCGTCCCCAGCGCCCGAAGGGCCGCCAGCTCCCGGTCCCGATCCTCGCGCGCCACCTTGCCCTGCCAAGTGACCCACGCCGCCAGCAGCGCGATCAACAGCAACGGCGCGCCCCACAGCCAACGCTTGAACCGGCCCTTCTTCATCACGTCCCGAGGTTAAGACGTCTGGACCGGTGCCGAAAGTGCGCGGGAACGGCTTAGCGGGGCGGGAAGTTCCACTGCTCCACGAACGACGGAACCCGGCTGCTCTTCATCAGGGAGGCGATGCGCCGCACGATCTCCGGGTGCTCCGAGGCGACGTCGGTCGTTTCGGAGACGTCCGTGGCAAGGTTGAACAGCTCGATCGGCCCGTCCGGGTTCTTGTGCGCGTTGCGCCGGATGCCCTTCCAGTCGCCCATCCGCACCGCCTGCCACCCGCCTCCGGAGTGGTACTCCCAGTACAGGCTCTCGTGCCGCTTCTGGCCGGGCTGCCCAAGCAGCGTCGGCATCAACGAGACCCCGTCGGTATCCGGCAAAGGTTTGCAACCCACAATATCCGCGAAGGTCGGCACGATGTCCCAGAACGCGCTTGGAAGGTCCGAAGTGGATCCCGGCCGGATCCGTCCCGGCCAGCGCGCGATCATCGGCACGCGGATGCCGCCCTCAAAAAGCTGCGTCTTCAAACCCCGCAGGTTCCCGTTGCTCTTGAAGAACGGCGTGTCCGTGCCGCCGTTGAACGTCGCTCCGTTGTCGCTCGAGAAGATCACCAACGTGTTGCGTTCGAGATTCAGCTCCGTGAGCAACGCCAAGATCTGTCCGATGTGGCGGTCCATCCGCGAGATCATTGCGGCGTACGCCGCATGCGGCGCACGGTGCGGCAGGTAACTCTTGTCCCCCGTGTACGGCTTGTCTTCGAGCACCCCGAGATACGGTGCGAGCGAGTCCTCAGGCACCTGAAGCGCGGCGTGGGGCACCGGGAACGGCGCGTAGAGGAAGAACGGGCGATCTTTGTTCGCCCGGATGAACCCGAGCGCTTCGCTCGCCATCTTGTCCTCCGCATACTCGTTGCCGGAGTAGCGTGCGTACGACGCCGGATCGTTCGGATCGCCCTGGAGCTTCTGGTGGGCCGAGAAATACGGATTGTCCAACACGTCCTTGGTGCGGTTCCGCCAAAGGTATTCGGGGTAGTAGTTGTGCGCGAGGCGCTGGCAGAGGTAGCCGTAGAAGAGGTCGAATCCGTTGCGGTTCGGCTCGCCGGTCGTGTCCGGGCCGCCCAACCCCCATTTGCCGATGGCGGCGGTCGCGTAGCCCTGCCCCTTCAGCATGCGCGCGAGGGTCGGGGTGTTCGCGGGCAGCGGAAGTTGTCCCTCGCGCGAACCGCGTTCCCACCCTCCCATCTCGTAGTTGTCGCGAATCGCCGAATGCCCCGTGTTCTTGCCCGTCAGCAGGACACAGCGTGACGGGGCGCAGACGGGGCTGCCCGAGTAGTGCTGGGTGAAGCGCATCCCGTCCTGGGCGAGCCGGTCCAGGTTCGGCGTTTTGATGTACTTCTGGCCGTAGCAACCCAGATCGCCATAGCCGAGGTCGTCGGCGAGGATGTAAACGATGTTCGGGCGCGAGGGCCCGGCGATGAAGGTGGCGGCAAGCAAGGCCGCTTGGAGGAGCATGCCTTAGGATAGCAAGATGGTTTGTGGTTTGTGGTTTGTGGTTTGTTACAAGCCCATCTCGCCTAGAACCCTGCGCAATGCGTCTCGGTCGTAGGGCTCCATTTGCGAAGCGCGTTCGCTTTCGAGGGCTGCGGACTCGTGGTCGCCCTGCCTCGCAAGAAGCGCTTCCAGCAGCCCGTGATAGAGATGCTTGTCCGGGTCGAGTTCGCTCGCCAGTCGAACGGCGTGGACGGCCTTGTCGGGCTTCCCCGCTCCCCAGAAGGCGACCGCGGCGCGCAGGTACAGGTAGTCGTCGCCCGGCGACAACTCGATGGCCGCCTGCAGGGCGTCGAGCGCGTCGTCAAAGCGGCGCATCTCGATCAACAGGTCGCCCACCCAAAAGTGATAGAACGCGTCGTCCGGGGCGACGACCACCGCGCCCTGCGCGGCGATCAGGGCGCGTTCGCGCGCGCCCATGCCTCGAAGCAGCTCCGCGAGTTTGTAGTGGAAGAACGGATTGGTAGGCTCCAGGCCGATCGCCTTCTCCAAGGCGTCGATGGAGTCTCGCTGGCGCGCGTTGCGCTTGAGCACCTGCGACAGGCCCAGGTGCGCCTCGGCCGTGTCGGCCCGCACCTTGAGGGCGCGCTCGTACTGGCGCAAAGCCTGCGGCGCCATGTCGGCGGCCTCGAAGGCTCCCGCGAGGTCCAACCTGCCATCGATGTCTTCTGACTCGCGCTGGCGGACTTCCCGCTTGAAGTGCTCGATCGCGGCTTCGAGGTCGCCGGCGTCCAGCCGCTCGCGACCCAAACGCGCGCTCTCCTCCGCGGTCTTCCCGACCCGAGCGTCCTCGGCCTTCTCAAAGTCGGCCTCCGGGCGCGTGCGCATCCCAAACAGCTCGGCCAGATGGACGTAGGGCGAGTTCATGGACATTCCTACGAACCGGAAACCCCAAAGGGTCCAGCGGACCATGTCCTCACACTGGCCCCGGCCGGGCGCACGGTGAGCGTCGCCGGGTAGCTGCTGCCCGAAAGCGGCATCGTCAGGACCTGGAGGTCTTTCGCCTGGCCCGGCTCGAGCCGAAGGCGGACGACGCGAAACTCCTGCTTCGCCTGCAGAAGCGGCGTTCGACGCACCTCGCGGTTCACGACGAAGAGCGCGCCCGAATAGCCGGCGCTCGCCTCGAAGACCATCTCGACGTCCGTCGACGTCTCGGTCGGATTCTCGAACCGCGCGTTGATCGTGTAGAGGACTCCGAAATTGCCATCCAAGCTCTTCGTCTGGTCGGCGCTGGCGATCGGCTTCTGGCCGATCCGCACGAACCCGAAGCGGCCGCCGACCTTGTAGAGGACCTCCTCCTCCTTGAACGGATGCGGGTAGACGTGGGCCGTCAAAGGAGCCAACGTGCTCTCGAGCAGACTCAACTGGCGCGATCCCATCACCCTCCACGGCGTCGAGCTTGAAAGCGCTTCGACGACGCGGGAGTCCGAGTACGCGGGCGGTCGGGCGTCCGCCCGCACCAACAACGTGTCCGGACCACCGTCGAGGAGCCGGAGCGAAGCCAGCCCGCTCACGGTCTCCTGAGGACCAAAACGACGAAGCGACAGCGGCATGCTGCTGCGCGGGGCGATCTCCAGGACCTCGGCCGAGTAGTCCACCCACTGGCGCAAGAACGCCTCGGCGGCGACGATGCCGGCCTGGACCGGGTTTCGCTCGGGCCCGCTGTCTCCGGGGATCACCACGACCCGCGCCGGGAGGTCGCTGTCGTTGACCAGGGCGACTTCGAGGAACATCCCGGCGTAGGAGTCGTTGATGTGGTGGTACAAGACGCGGGCCGGGGCGTCGGCGTGCAACGTCGCGTTGAACAGGGCGCCCGGGCCCTTCACGTTCTCGGGGTTGTTGCAGTACCAGAGCTCCGCCTCGTTGCGCAGCGCCAGTCCGAGATTGCGGACCGTGACCTGCACGAGTCCTTCGCGCGGATACGCTTCCGGCGCCGTGACGCGGACGCGGGCGGCGAAGGTCGCGGCCTCACCCGCCCGCATGGCCCGCGGAACGGTGCTCACAAGCTTGACGTCGCCGCCGGGAACGGTGGCAAGGCGCGTCCGCACGGCCGTCTCGATGGCTGCCGCAACGGTCGCCGCATTGGCGGGAGTTCCCGTAACGAGAGCCCCGACGTTCTGGGGGAGCCTCGCGGCGTAGGGCAGCACTTCGACCCGAACCGCGACGACCTCGGAGCCGTGGATCGCGGTCAGCGTCGCGCTACCGTAGCTCCCGGCCCGAACCACGAGGCGCCCCGGCTTGCGTTCGACTTTGGCCACGGATTCGTCGCTCGTGTTCACGGTCGAGTTCAGGGCCTTGGTTCCCGCAAAGTCGATCGAGGCGGACCCGCCCCCCGGCACCCTCACGTAGGTTTCGGAGACCCACAACGTGGGAAGCGAAAGCGCATCGGAAAGGTCCGAGACCCACTTTCGGCCCAACGAGGGCATCGTGCTGTTCTGAGCCTTGGCTTCGACGGGCGTGATCGCGATCAGCACGGAACCGCCGACGACGATGTTCGCGGACGACCGGGTGCTCTTGAGGCCGACCTGCGTATCCGCGTTCATCGGGGCGAGCTTCTTGGCGAGAATCGTGGCTCGCGTCGCGGGCGACGCTCCGCGATAGGAGGTTCGGAACGTGACGACGGGGCGTTCGTTGACGTAGACGGTCGGTCCGATCGCGCGCGTCGAAGCGCCCCAAGCGGCACCCCACAGTCCAAGCAGCCCTCCCAGCAACAACAAACAACGCATCGCACTCCCGTCCCGAACCAACGCAGGATACCGCGGACTCACGCGCGCGTCCCGCCCTCTTCCCATCGGACGAGTGGTAGCTCGTGCAGCACGTCCACGTCTGGGTGAGTCGGCACCACGCGCACGATGTAGCCTCGGAGGCCCGCCCGCTGCATCGTGACCGTGCCTTCGAAGGTGTGGAGCCAGTCGTCCCGTCCCTTCAACTCGAGCTGGACCTCCTTCGCGTCGATGAGGTCCCGATTTGGCCCGACCTGGCCCACGATCACCTCGACCCGCACCTCGTCCGGGGACATCGTGCCGAGCTCGATTCCGGCCGTCACCACGAACGAATCGCCCAGCGAGTTGATCCTTTTCGCCGAATCGGATACCTTGACGATCTTGACTTTCGACCACCCTCCGCGCACCCGATCCCGCCAATGCAGAGCCGCTTTGGCGTGGTCGAGTTTGCCCGACGTCATCGCCGTGAACGTCTCGTGCGCGGGCATGTAGGCCGAACGGGCGTAGTCCTGCACCATGCGCGCCGTCGAGAACTGGGGGGCCAACTCGGCGATCGAGCGCTTCATCATCTCGCACCAAGCGGTGGGAACCCCTCCATCGACGCGGTGGTAGAACTTGGGGGCCACCTCCTGCTCGAGGATCTGGTAGAGCGAACGCGCGTCGTTGGGGTCGACTTGCGAGGGGTCGAGGGGCACCTCCCGGTCCCCGATCGCCCATCCGAGCCCAGGCTCGTACCCTTCATCCCACCATCCATCCAGGACCGAGCAGTTCAGACCGCCGTTGGGAACGACCTTCATCCCGCTGGTTCCACTGGCCTCCATCGGTCGAATCGGGTTGTTAAGCCACACGTCGACGCCCTGGACCATCGCGCGAGCGACGCCCATGTCGTAATCCTCGAGAAAGACCATGCGGGAGCGGCCCCCCTCGTGCGTGATGAAGCGGTGGAGTTCCTGGATGAGGGTCTTCCCGCCGTCGTCTCGGGGATGGCTCTTGCCGGCGATCACGATCTGCAGCGGCCGTTCCGAGTGGAACAGGAGCGACTTCAGCCGCTCGCGATCAGACAGCAAGAGGGTGGCGCGCTTGTACGTGGCAAAGCGCCTTGCGAACCCGATCGTGAGGATGCGGGGATCGAGAATCGTGCTGATCAGCCCATAGTCCGCCTGCCCCGCGCGCCGCCGAGCGAAGTCGCGGTGGAGGCGACGCCGCACGAAGCGCACGAACTCGCCGCGAAGATTCTCGCGGGCCTCCCAAAGCTCGTTGTCCGGGATGTTGTACACGCCCTGCCAAATCTCGGGGTTGCTCGCCTCCCTTCTCCAGTCTCCGGAAAGGTACGAGTCGAACAGGGTGGCCATCCTCGCGCTCACCCACGTGGGGGTGTGGATGCCGTTGGTGACCGCACGGATGGGGACCTCGTCCTCCGGAAAGCCCGGCCATCGCTGCTGGAACATCGAGCGCGACACGGTCGCGTGAAGCTTGGAGACGCCGTTCACGTGGTTGGAGTTGGCCATCGCCAGCACGGCCATGTTGAACGGCTCGCTCGCGTTGTCGTGGCCGAGCCGCCCCATCTTGATGAAATCGGCGAACGGCAACTGCACCGAGGTCACGATGCCGGCGAGGTAGCGCTCGACCAGGGTGGCCGGAAAGAGATCGAAGCCCGCGGGCACCGGAGTGTGCGTCGTGAAGACGTTCCCGCCCACGAGCGCCTGACGGGCGACGCGCGCGTCGCACGCGCGCTTGTCGACGAACTGCCGCATGCGCTCGACCGCCATAAACGCCGCATGGCCCTCGTTCATGTGGCACACCGTGGGCGACATGCCAAGTTCGGCGAGCGCGCGCATGCCGCCGATCCCCAAGATCATCTCTTGACGGATGCGCATCTCCTCATCCCCGCCGTAGAGCGTGTCGGTGATGCCCTGGTCCGTCGGAGCGTTTTCGAGCACGTTGGAATCGAGCAGGAAGAGGGAAACCCGGCCCACCTCCGCACGCCACACTTGGCACGTCACCGCTCGGTCCGGGAACTGGATCTGCACTCGGATCGGCTGCTGGTCCTCGCCCCGCACGAGGCTGAGAGGCATCTTGTAGAAGTCGTACTGTGGATAGTGCTCCTGTTGCCAGCCGTCCGGCGTCAGGTACTGCTGGAAGTAGCCCCGCGAGTAGAGCAGGCCGACGCCGACGAGCGGCAGCCCCAAGTCGCTGGCGGCTTTCAAATGGTCCCCCGCAAGAACGCCCAAACCTCCCGAATAGATGGGCAGCCCTTCGGAGACTCCGAACTCGGCGCAGAAGTAGGCGATCAGGGCCTCGTCACGCTTGCCGGGGTACTGCCGGTCGAACCACGTCTCGGCCGCCAGATACTCGTCGAGATCTTCCCCGCAGGCCTTGAGCGAAGCAAGGAACGCGCGATCCTTGGCCAGCCGCTCCAGGGCATCGCTGCTCAACGCGGAGAGCACGCCCACCGGGTTGTGGTTCGTCGAATCCCACAGCTCCTTGTCGATCGAACGGAACAGGTCCCGCGTCGGCTGATGCCAGGTCCAGCGGAAGTTGTGGGCCAGCCGTTTGAGCGTTTCAAGCGGCTTGGGCAGGTCGGAGACGACCTCGTACGAATGGGCGGCTTTCGGATACTTCAAATGTTCAGGATCTCCGTCGGGGACCAAAGCGGGCCTCGCAAGACCCACTCCCGCCCCTTATCATCGGTGTCTCAGGCAAAATTACCTAGCCGGACGATCCCGCTGCGGAGAGACCGATTCGGGCGCTCCCTGGAATCGAGCCTCCAGGCGGACAAATCTGGTAAACCCTCCCCTACCAGCATGCTGACGATTCGCGATATCAACGTTTATTACGGGGCGATCCACGCGCTCAAGGACGTCTCCGTGGACGTGGAGAAGGGAGAGATCGTCGCGATCATCGGATCGAACGGCGCAGGCAAGAGTACCCTGCTCCGCACGATCAGCGGACTTCTGCGGCCGCGCACCGGAACGATCGAGTTTGAAGGCTCGCCGATCCACACCATTCCAGCGCACACCATCGTGAGGCTGGGCATCGGGCACTCTCCCGAGGGCCGACGCATCTTCACCAACATGTCGGTCCTTGAGAACCTCCAGCTTGGTGCGATCACGCGCAAGGACAAGGCGGTGGACGACGATCTCGAGATGGTTCAGGAGCGGTTTCCAAGGCTGCGCGAACGCATCAAGCAGAGCGCGGGAACCCTCTCCGGGGGCGAGCAGCAGATGCTGGCGATCGGGCGGGCCCTGATGTCGCGCCCCCGGCTGTTGCTCCTGGACGAACCCAGCCTGGGTCTGGCTCCCAACCTCGTCGCCGAGATCTTCCGAATCGTCCTGGAGATCAACGCCGACGGCACGACGGTGCTTCTCGTGGAGCAGAACGCGCACCGCGCACTCGAAATCGCAAACCGGGCCTACGTGTTGGAGACCGGCAGCATCGTCCTTTCCGACACCGGCAAGAACCTGCTCACCAACCCGAAAGTCAAGGAAGCCTATCTGGGCGGCTAGGCATGGCGCGGGCTCTTTCCACGCTTCGGTTCGTCCCCCTCGAGCAAAGCCAGGTCCCCGAGATCCTCGAGATCGAGCGAGAGGCCAACAGCGCGCCGTGGTCGGAACGCAGCTTCCTCAACGAGTGCACCAACCCGAACGCCGTGTTCCTCGTCGCCCTGCTGGACGGGGTCCTCGTGGCCTATGGAGGCGTCTGGCTCCTGGTGGACGAGGCGCACGTCACCACGGTCGCGGTTCGGGACTCCGCGCGTCGCCAAGGGATCGCCCGCCGGCTGGTGGTGGAGCTTCTCAACGCGTCCAAGGAGCAGGGTATGACGTGCGCGACCCTCGAGGTCCGCGCAGGCAACGAAGCGGCCCGCGGTCTCTACGAGTCGCTGGGATTCCAAATCGCCGCTCGGCGCAAGGGTTACTACCCCGACAACAACGAGGACGCGCTGGTCATGTGGCTGCACCATCTGGACGGATGGGAGCCGCCTCGGTGACCGCGGCAGACCTCGCCCTCTTCCCCGCACCCGTCCTCGGCTTGGAAACGAGCTGCGACGAGACCAGTGCGGCCGTCTTGCTGGGACGCGGGACGCGCTCCAGCGTCGTCTCAAGCCAGGCGGCGCTCCACGAGCGGTGGGGCGGAGTCGTGCCGGAGGCGGCCGCTCGGGCGCACGTGGAAGCCATCGTGCCGGTGATCCGCGAAGCCGTGGCGCAGGCGGGCCTTGGACTTTCGGACATTGGCGCAGTCGCGGTGACGAACCGCCCGGGCTTGGTCGGGGCGCTCGCCGTAGGACTGACGGCCGCCAAGGCGCTTGCCTTCGCACGCGGTATTCCCCTACTCGGCGTACACCATCTGGAGGGCCACCTGCTCTCCCCGGTGCTGACGTGTGCCGATCTCGAGTTCCCCCACGTCTCCTTGATCGTCTCGGGCGGCCACACCGAGATCGTCCACGTGGAGGCTCCGGGGGTCTACGAGATCCTCGGCGAAACGCGGGACGACGCCGCGGGGGAGGCCTTCGACAAAGGCGCCCGGCTCCTCGGCCTCGGATACCCCGGCGGCTTTGCCGTCCAGGAGGCGGCGCGAGACGGGGCCGCCGATCGGTACACCCTTCCCCGCGCCCTGCGCGGCGAGACCCTCGAGTTCTCGTTCAGCGGATTGAAGACGGCCCTCCTTCGCCTGGTCGAAGCGGAGGGCCGGAGCCTGAGCGTGCCCGATGCCGCTGCGGCTCTGCAGGTCGCGATCGTGGACGTCCTTGTCGACCGCGCCCTGCGCGCCGTGAGAAGGACCGAGGCGCCGGCGCTGACGCTCGTGGGAGGCGTCGCGGCCAACCTGTCCCTCAGGGCGCGCCTCGCCGAGGAGTGCGCCAGAGAGGGCATCCGCTTCGAGACCCCTGACCTCGCGTACTGCACGGACAACGCCGCGATGATCGCGCTCGCGGGCTCCCTCCGCCTCGCCAACGGCGAGCGCGACGGGTGGGACCTCGACGCCCTCCCCAACGCCCCCCTCCCCTACTTTCGCGGGTGAGCCTGAAGGTATTTGCGCCGAACCTCGTCGAGGTCGAGTTGCGTGTACACCTGGGTCGTCGCGATCGATTCGTGGCCCAGCAGCTCTTGGACCGCGCGCAAATCGGCTCCACCCTTCAAGAGGTGCACGGCGTAGGTGTGTCTGAGCGTGTGGGGACCGATCCCCGGGGGCAGGCCCGCCCGACGCGCGGCGCGCTGCAACAGGCGATGGACGACTTGGCGACACATGGGGCGCCCACGATCGCTGACGACAAGCTCGCCGAGGGGACGCTTGAGCAATCGGGGGCGCGCATCGCGCACGTACCGCGACACCCAGAGCTTCGTCCCTTCGGGCAGAGGCACCCACCGAGTCTTGCCGCGCTTACCCGTGACCCGAACCGCACCCTCGAGCAGATCCACCGCGTCGAGCGTCAATCCGACGGCCTCGCTCACCCGAAGCCCCGCGCCGTAGATCAACTCGAGCAGGGCCCGATCGCGAAGTCCCCGCTCCGTCGCCACGTCGGGCACACCGAGGAGCGCCTCGAGTTGTTCGACGCCCAGCGCTTTCGGGAGCCGTTTGGGGCGGCGCAACCCTCCCGTGGAGGGGAGGTCCCCCTGCGGCCCCTCGCCACGCCGCTTGAGGAACTTGAGGAGCGAGCGAAGCGACGAGAGGCGGCGCTGGGTCGTCGAGACGGAAAGCAGGGGGCCCAGCGAGGTCTGATACCGCCTGACCAGCGGTGGATCGACCGCGCCCCACGCATCCACGCCCAGCGCCTCGAAGAAAGCCGCGGCCTTGTACAGGTCGCCTCGATAGGCGTCGATCGTGTGCTCGCTGGCTCCCAGCTCGACGCGGAGGTGGTCGAGAAACCACTCGACCCTTTCGGTCAGGACGTTCGCTTCCATACCCATACTGTGGGACGGATGTATTGCAGGTCGTGCACCGGCACCGTGGGCCAACCGTACACGCGCTCAAGCTTGTAGCGGCGCTCCAACTCCTTCCGAAACGCCGCTGCCCTTTCGACTTGGAGCCGGACGACCGGGTCGAGGCCCGTCATCCCTTGAAGGCGCCCCACGTCGTTCCATTCGAAGCTGCTGAACACCACGTACTCCGGTGCGATCTCGGTGAGCAGCCGCACGTCCCAATCGAACCGCTGGTCCGGGTCCTCCGGCACAAACTGCACGACCTGCGGTTCCACGGCGGCTCGGCGCGCCTCGTCGCGCTTGGCAAACGGTACGGACCTGGGCAGGCCCGTATCGGGGTAAAGCGGCACGGTGTAGAACCAGGGGTCGGAAGGGACGCCCACCCGCTCGTCCGGCTGCCCCTTGGTCGCCTTCTCGAGCTCCAAGGCGGCTTCATCGCGAGGGTCTGCGCCCATCATCCACGCGGTCATCACCGCGGTCCCGCGCGCTCCGGCGCCGTCCAAGCCGCCCACTCCGAGGATGCCCAACGCGACCCAAGCCATCGCGTAGCCGCGTCGCTGGTGCGCCCATCCCACGAACGCTCCGAATCCCACCGCGAGAACGATCATGAGGGGAAACGTGTAACGCAGAAAGAGAACGTCGGCGCGCCCGATCAGTACGGCGTAAGGTGCCGCGAAACCCAGGAGCGCCAGCGCCCAGCCTCTCCGCCGCCACGCTGCGCCCGCGAGGCCGACCGCTCCCATGACCGCCATGACCGCGCCAAACCCCACGGCGAGGTTGAACGCGTGGACGAGAAAACCACTGGGATACCCGGCGAACACAAGACCGTGCCCCGTCGACGTGTGCAGCATCTCGAACCGAACGTCGGTGAGGAATTTGCCCGTGTTCAGGAGCGCCCCGGGCGTCACGAGCACGAAGACGGATAGCGAGGCGAGCGTGCCGATTCCCGCAAGGCGCAACCACCCGGGCCTCCGTTCGAACCCCAGGGCGACGAACAAGGCCAGCAGCGCGAGGATGCCCGTGTACTTGGTGCCGGCCGAGAGACCCGCGAACGCACCGGACGCAACCGCCAGCCAGAGGTCCGAGCGGATCCGACCCTCCGGAGCATCTTCCGACCGGAGTGGCCGAAACAGCTCCAGCGCAAAGTAGAGGGCGCCCGCGAGAAAGAACCCGGCGGTGACATCGACGGTTTGAAAGCGCGAGTGCACCACGTGGCCGGGCGCCAGGGTCAGCGCGGCGGCGCCGAGCGCCGCCCCGAACAGGTGCGTGCGACGCCGCAACATCTGAAACACGAACCACACCGTTCCGGCACCGAACAGCACGCTGAGCAGGCGGCCAGCAAGGTGCATCTGCCCAATCGCAGCCCAGCCCTCCGCGCCGGAGTATGCGGAAACAACGTCGGACGCGACCCGCAGCAGCGTGAGGTACAGAGTTCCGTAGTTGTAGAAGCCCGGGTCAAAGTGCAGTTTCGAGGGCTCGATCTGCTGGGCGTACGACCAGATCACCAACTCGTCGGGGTGGTAACTCTGGTTGTGGAGCGCGTTGGGAAGGCCCCAACCCACGCCGAGCAATCGGATGAGAAACGCCAGCACGACGAGCCCCAAGGCGAGTCCTTGGACCGTCCGTTCAGACGACGGCGACGGAGCGGGGCTCTGCGGCACGGGTCGATCTTAGCACTTCCAAAAGTGCGTCGACCACCTTCGGATCGAACTCCATCCCGGACCCGGCGAGGAGAACCTCTCGGGCGAGCAGGGCCCCCTGATGCCGCTCCTGCCACACGTATTCGGTCACGACCCGCAGAATCCGCCCGTTCAAGGGGATGTCCGTGCGCGACGGCACGAACCGTCCTCCCGGCGGATCGAAGTCGAAGTGGTGGCTTCGCACCGCGGCCGCCAGGTGCTGCAGCGACGGTACCAACTCGAGCATCGCCGCGCTGACCTCGGGGTGGCGGTCGTAGGTCAACCGATCCGCCTCGGTCCACTCCCAAGGAGCCTTGGTGTTCAAAAGGTCGTAGGGGATCGCGCAAAGGCCGATGTCGCGAAGACGCGCGGCCATCTCGAGGTCGCGCAACTTGGGGCGAGGCAGCCGGAGCCTTCTACCCACGAGCAAGCTCAGCGGCACCACGCGATCCGAGAGTCCCCGGTGACTGGCGATCCGCAGTTCGATTCCAGTGGAGAACGCACGCATGGAATCGCCGAACCGCTCGTCCATGACCCGCGGCAGATAGACGCGCACGTAATAGAGCAACCACAGGGTGGCCAACGCGGCCGAAAAGAGCACCCCCGCGGCGACGGCGCTCACGCAAACCCTCCGGCGACCTGCTCGAAGGCGCGGACGACCTGTGGGTCGAACTGGCTGCCTGCGCAGCGCTTCAGTTCGGCCAGGGCCTCGGCCTGCGTCATCGGCTCTCGGTACGAGCGCTGCCCCGCCGCGCCCTCGGTGCCCACCATCGCGTCGAAGGCGTCGACCACGCAGATGATCTTGCTCTCGATCGGAATCTCCTCTTCGGTGAGCCGGGCGGGATAGCCCCGGCCGTCGAGGCGTTCGTGGTGGTGGCGAATCCACGGAACCATCGGTTGGAACTGCGGGACCTGGGCGAGAATTTCCGCGCCGAATTCGGAGTGCCGCTTCACGTGGTCGAACTCGGTGTCGGTCAGCCGCCGCGGAAGATCCAGAATCTGTTCGTTCACCGCGATCTTGCCGATGTCGTGGAGGACTGCGGCCTCGCGCACCATTCGGGCGCGAGTGGTGGACAGCCCAAGTCTCAAGGCGACGTCCTCCGCCATCTCGGCCACCCGTTCGAGGTGCCCGTGGGTGTACGGGTGCGCCCGTTGAAGCATGAGGGTCAGAGCCGTGATCGTCTCGTAGTAGTGGCTGTACAAGCGCGATCGCATGGCAAACGCGGTGCGGAGCGCCCATACCGGCACCAGCGTGAGGGCCGCATAGAAGCCCAGGTTCATCGCGGCCAAGACCGTCACGGTCACGGCGAACAGCGCATAGAGGACGAGGCTCTGCACGGCCGTTCTGGCGTCCGACCAGAGCGCGTCGAAACGGCGCCGCGGATGGACGGCCCGGTCGGCGACGGTGACGAGGAGGAAGTTGGCCAGGACGTAGACGCACGCGAATCCCGCCGCCGCGAGGGCGACTTGGGCATCCGTGACGGCTCCGGCCCTCAGCTCCTCGAAAGCGAGTCCCGCCAAGGTGCAGGAGAGCGCGGCGACCGAAGCATTGAAGGAGATCCAAACCGCCTTCGCACGGCCACCCGCACCCTTGGTCGCCAATCCGCCCAAAATCGCGACTCCCGTGTCCGCCAGAACGGCTCCCAACGGGCCGAGAACGAACGCCAGGCCGGCGATGTAGGGCATCGTGAACGAGACCCGCAGGCCCCGTCTGGAGAGCTGGACCGGAAGAAACTCGGCAAGCAGCGCCAAGCCGCAGAAGAGCGTGGCAAGGGACCTGTCCCCGCGCGGCATCCCGAAAGCAAGAAACACCGCAAACGGCGCGGCCACGCCCGCGACTCCAAGCAGCCAGAACAGAATCCTCGCCGGACGCACCATAGGGCGATTAGCGGCGGCCGCGCGATGGCGGCGGCGGATAGATCGATAATTTTCCGAGCGTCCTTCCCCTGTCGCTCAAACCCTTACCCCTTCCAGAGCCCCTCGAGGCCCTGGCAATTCGCACAGGCATTCTATCACAGATTGGGGAAAACGTGGGGAAAGCGGCTAACCGGCAACCAGCGAGAGGGTGGTGGTCCCCTTGAACCGCTCTTCGTACACAGGCTCGTTCGGCCTCTGCGTGACGACCACCGAGAATCCGCCTTCCGACTTCGCCGTTGCCCTGACGGTCCGACGCGTCTGGAGATCGAGGTCGAATTCGATCGTCGCCTTGAGGCGAAGCGGAATCTGCTTCAGCCCGGACTGCTCGGGTTTGGTGTCCATCAACTGGTTCACGAACTGGGCGAGATCGGTGTCCAGCGACAGGTCGGCATCGACGCGTTGGTAGCGCTTCCCCTCGACCTCGACCGGGCCCTTGTAGGTGTAGGTGTAGTCGAGGCGCTGAACCGCAAGCTGGCCGCCCTTCCCCGCGAGCGCTTGGGGCGAGTACCCCACGGTGCGCTTCCACGTGTCGCCGGGGTTGACCAGATCGTAGGGCAGCTTGGGAGAGAAGTCGAGCGAGCTGTCGATGGCGCCAAGGAAGAGCGCGAGGCGGTGGATCTCTCCGACGAACTGCTCGATCACGTCCTGGGGGGCTCCCTCGGGCCCAGTCTCCGCGCCAGGAGTCGCGGCCCGATCCAACGCTGCGGGCGGCGGCTTCTTGCCCGGATTGAGGTCCTTCAGCTCCAGCAGCTCGTTGATGGGAGAAAGCGTCGCGTCGAGCTTCATGTCCACCTTCTCCACCCGTTTGGTTTCGGGAGTGTTGAAGGTCTCGCCCTCGATCCAGGTCATCGTCGGACGCTCGTAATGCACCACCGCGATGCCGTCGGCCTTCATCTCGGTGACGGCGTACGTGAACTTGTACTGGATGCCCAGATCTTCGGGAATCCACGACAGGAGTCCCGGACCGCGGGACTCGACCTGGATCGCCGACTTGACGGCGTACTGTCCCTTCTCGCCTTTGGCAAAGACGCGGGAGAGGTCCACGGGCGCGGAAGGAAGCCCGACGAAGAGGAGAAGCGGGGCGAGTAGCATGGCTGTTTCTCTAGGACGCCTGAGAGGGGAGTCGGGATTCGGGAGCCGGGAATCGGAAAGATTGAAAAACGACAAAGGGCCCTCGAAGGGCCCTTTTGTCTCGCCGTCTGGCAGGAACTACTTCGTCGCCATGGCTTGCTTCACGATCGCGCGGAACGCGTCCATGTCGTGGATCGCCAACTCGCTGAGCACCTTGCGGTTTACCTGGATTCCATTTTGGGTCAGACCGTGAATGAACGCGCTGTAGCGGACATCGCAGGCGCGGCAGGCCGCCGTGATCCGGACAATCCAGAGCCGGCGAAAATCGCGCTTTCGGGCGCGTCGGTCGCGGAACGCGTACTGTCCCGATTTCATCCACTGTTCGTGGGCGCGTCGGAACACGTTCTTCTTCCTGCCCCAGTACCCGGTGGTTCTGGACAGGATCTTCTTGTGTCGTTTGTGGCGCATCAGGCCACGTTTGACTCGAGCCATCGTTTATCTCCTCGTTTTTCGGACCGGTTCCCAGTTCCCCGATCGGGGACGGTAGCGGTAGAGTGGCGGGCGGAGGCGACTCCGCGCCGACGGACTACAGGACGAGCAGGCGCCGAATGCGCTTGCGCTCGCCTTTGAACACCTCGGGCTCCTGCTCAAGGCGTCGCTTCTGGCTCGCGCTCTTGTGCAGGAACTGGTGGTTGTTGTGCGACTTCCGGCGAAGGATCTTTCCCGTTCCCGAGATTTTGAACCGCTTCGCCGCTGTCTTGTTTGTCTTCAGCTTTGGCATGCTTTTGCTTTCCTTGCGGCTTCGGCACCAGGATCATGATCATCAGCTTCCCGTCCAAGGTCGGTGGCCGCTCCACCGATGCGTACTCGGCGAGCGCGTCCGCCATCTTGGCCAGCTTCTGACGTCCGATTTCCGGGTGCGTCACCTCACGTGCCCGAAACTGGCACGTGACTTTGACCTTGTGTCCCTCCCCAAGAAACCGAATCGTGTTCTTCAGAAGAAACGCAAGATCGTGTTCCGCGATGCGCGGACTGATCTTTATACCCTTAACCTCGGCTTGCTTTTTCTTCGTTTCGCGGGCTTGCTTGCCGGTCAGGTACTTGTATTTGCCGTAATCGAGGATCTTGCAGACGGGTGGATTCGCGCTCGGCGAGACCATCACGAGGTCCAATCCTTGCTCCTTGGCCATCGAGAGCGCCTGCCTGCTTTGCAGAATTCCCAGTTGTTCTCCGTCTGAGCCGATCACTCGCACGTCTCGAAACCGCAGCACGCGCTCATTGACCGGGGGGCCCGGGTCCGGGCGGGCATCTCGCCTAAATCTTCTTATGTTCGTTCTCCTCGTTGCATTGTGGTTCAGCCAACCTGATCAGTATATCGTCGGCAGTTTGAACCTGTCAAACGACTAGACGCCTGGAGAGGCTACCGGTTCTGCCCGGGGCGCGCGGTATTCTCCCCTCGCATCCGGTGTGATTCAAGGGGATCGCGCGGCGCGGGGCTTTTTCAATGAGTTTTGAAGGTTGGTTGAGTACAAACAAGGTTTGTGTCGTCGGCGCGGGCACCATGGGCAGCGGAATCGCGGCTCACCTCGCGAATCTCGGCTTCGAGGTCACGCTCCTCGATGCGACCGCCGAGAGCGTTCAGGAGGCCTTCGCACGCGCCAAGGGCGCCCGCCCGCCGCACTTCTTCCTTCCCGAGACCGCCAACACCATTCGCCTGGGCAGCGTCCGCGACAACCTCGATTGGATCGCCGAAGCGGGCTGGGTCTGCGAAGCGATCATCGAAAAACTTGACGCCAAGCGCGCGTTGTTCGAGCAGATCGAGGCCGTTCTCCCCCCCGACTCGATGATCTCGACCAATACCAGCGGCCTCGAAATCGAGCTGCTCGCGGAGGGGCGCTCCGAGAGCTTTCGGCAGCGCTTCCTCGGCACGCACTTTTTCAACCCCCCGCGGTATCTCAAGCTTCTCGAACTCATTCCCACCCGGGAGACCGATTCCGATGCCATCGCTGCGATGACGGCTTTCCTCGAGGAGCGGGTGGCCCGTCGGGTGGTCCCGGCCAAGGACACGCCGGGCTTCATCGCCAACCGGTTCGGAATGTGGGCGATGATCCATGCGATCCACGTCGCGGAGAAGCTGCATCTGAGCATCGAGCAGGTGGACGCGATCACCGGGCCGTTCCTTGGGCGCCCCCGAAGCGCGAGCTTCCGGCTCAACGACCTCGTCGGACTCGACATCATGCAGGACATCGCCTCGAACCTCCAGGCGCGATGCCCGCACGACCCCCACATGGGCTCGCTCGACACCCCGCGCTCCATGGCAACCCTGTTGGAGCGGGGCTGGATCGGCGACAAGGCTGGTCAGGGCTACTATCGCCGCGAGGGCCGCGAGTTCGTCGCCCTCGATCTCGACACGCTCGCCTACCGGGAGCGCAAAGACGTCAAGTTCGAATCGCTCGACGCGTTGGCAAAACTCCCTCTGGGCGAGCGCGTCGCCGCGGCGCTCCAGCTCAAAGATGAGGCCGGCGAGTTTCTCCGGGGACACCTTGTTCCGGTCGTTGCCTACGCCGACTACCTGAAGGAGGAGATCTCCCACTCGGTTCAGGATTTCGACCGCGTGATGATGTGGGGCTTTGGCTGGGAAGCGGGCCCCTTCGCCATGGCGGACGGCATCGGGCACGCGGCGCTCGGCCTTCCCGAGGCGCCCTACTACCAAAACGGGACGCAGCGCGCGTTCGACGGAACGTACGTTTCCCTGCCCGCAGAGCCCCAGTACCGCGTCCTGGGCGACTATCCCCTCGTTTCGCAACACGAAGGCTTCAACGTGCGCGATCTGGGCGACGGCGTCTCCGCCATCGCCCTGACCAGCAAGATGGGGGTGCTCTCGCCCCCGCTGATCCGCGCGCTGCTCGACCATCTCCGCGGGGGCTCGATCAAGCGGCTGGTGTTGGGAAGCGAGGCGCGCTCCTTCTCGGCGGGCTTCGACCTCAAGTTCGTCCTGGCCAGCCTCGAACAGCCCGACGCGATTCGAGCGGCGCTCGACGATCTCCAGCAGCTCGGCGCAACCCTCCAATCGATCCCCAGCGTCGCCGCGATCTTCGGCCACTGCCTCGGCGCGGGTTGGGAGGTGGCGTTCTCCTGCTCGACCGTGGCGGCCTCGCCGGAAATGCAGATCGGCCTGCCCGAGTCTCGGGTGGGCCTGTTCCCCGCCGGACGGGGCACCACCCTGATGCGGCTGCGCCACCAGCAGTCGGCCAAGACCCTCGCCGACGCCGCGATGCTCCTCATCCTCGGCACCACCGCCACCAACGCCGACCAAGCCCGCAAGCTCGGGATCATGCGGGCGACCGATGTGACCGTCTACCACCCCGACCGGCTGATCACCGAGGCCAAACGGCTCGCGCTGGAGGCGGATGTCCGCCCCAATCCCGAGTGGAAGATGCCGGAAGGCCCCTTCAGCGGCATGCTGGACCGCCTCGAGGACGAAGCGAGGCAACGCGGGGACACCACGGACCACGACTCGCTCATCGGCGCCCACATCAAGCAGATCTTCCGCGCGCCCACGATCGAAGAGGCGTTGCGCCTGGAACGGGAGGAGTTCCTCGATCTGTGCGCGAAGGCGCTCACCCAACAGCGCATCAAACACATCCTGGAGACCGGCAAGCCACTGAAGAACTAGGGCCATCTGGAGGTGCGCGGATTCAGAGACTATCGCAAAACCCTGGGTGCCACGCCCGCTTGGCGGGTGTGCGGGGGCTTTCAACTCCAACCATGAACCCACGCCCGTCCAGCGGGCGTGGCACCCGACGAACACCAGGAGCCCTTCATGGCAGATTTGCAGCAGTCTCCTCATCGGCCGCCATCCCCAATCTGGCGGTAAACTTGCCTCGCCGGCGCGCCAATCACCATGCGAATCCTATGCCCTCTCAAGCGAGTCATCGACCCGTACGCCAAAGTCCGTCCCAACGCCGACGGCACCGGCATCGAAACGACCGGTGTCAAGTTCGAGATCAATCCGTTCGACGAGATCGCCCTCGAAGAGGCGGCTCGCATCAAGGAGCGTGATCCCGCCACCGAGGTGATCGCCGCCACGATCGGAGGGGGCGAGTGCGAGGAGCAGCTTCGCAAGGCCCTCGCCATGGGCGCCGACCGGGCCATCCTGATCGAGAGCGACGTCGCGCTCGACCCGGCATCGGTCGCCGCAGAGCTGAAGGCCCTCGTCAGGGAGACCCAGCCCGATCTCGTCCTGATGGGCAAGCAAGCCACCGACGACGATTCC